>CALINB010000001.1 GCA_938045325.1 uncultured Rhodospirillales bacterium
GCTGTCAAAATACAGTTTCTGCATGCCTTGCGCAGTTTCCGGATCGATCATGGATATGCGGTCCGCCATTGTTGCCTCCCTTGAAAAATTACTGAGTGTTTATCACGGCACGGCCTGCGCCATCAGGGTAGCGATATTTTCGCGGCTGTCTATCGCCATGAGACCGTCAAATAGGTCTTCCGCTCGAGCCGGCTCCAAACACGCCGCGGCGCAATCGAGAAATTTTTCCCGCAGATCATTTTTGCTGAGCGGCATCGAGGGGCCGCGGGCAATCTGATGCTCGATGTGGGCACGGTACACGGCGCCGGATTTCAGCGTCATGATCACCTCGCCGCCGTATTTCGACGCCCAGCTTTCGTCCAGATCCGGATGGGGGGCGGCATGGATCAGCGCCATGACGTTTCGAATATCTTTTTCCCGAACCGCTTCGTCGGTGAAATGCGCAAGTTTTGGCGAGCCGTTCATGAGCGTTCTCGCCATGGTATATTGCGTGCTGAACTTGGCGTCCAAGCCGCTTTTCGGCTGCGGCCGGTCGGCGTGATGATGCCGGCTGGTTTCGCTCAAGGCGTCGAGGCGCTCGATATCCTTTAATGTCACGCCGTGCTCGGCGAGCAGGCTTTTCGTCATTTCGATAAAAGGATGGGTGTGAGAACCGCAGGGGTAAAGTTTCAAACACACGCCGGGATCGAGAATTTCCGGCGGCTCGAACCAATTTTCGAACATCGCATCTTCATCGACCGGCGCGCCGTCGTTATAGACCGCGAAGAACCCTTGCTTGTGTTCGAACGCTTCCGTGCTAGCGCAAAAGCCCTCTTGCGCCATGAGGGCGGCGAACACGGCGTTGCGCCCGGCAAGCCCCGCGTGCAGGGGTTTGGTCATGGTGCCATAATTACCGCGCACGCCGGAAGCCATCGAGCACGCCATCGCCAGCGCCGTCGCGGTTTGGTTTTCGGTAAGGTTAAGCAACGTCGCCGACGCGGCTACGGCACCGAACACGCCAAGCGTTCCCGTGCTGTGCCAGCCCCGGCGCTGATGCGCATGAGTCATACCCCGGCCGATCCGGGCCGCAGTTTCGAACCCAACCAGATAGGCCTCGATCAACTCTTTGCCGGTTGCACCGACGTGCTCGCCAAGCGCTAACGCCGCCGGCAGGATCGCGACCGACGGGTGCCCCATCATGCTTTCGTGCATGTCATCGAAATCGAGCGCGTGCGCCGCGGTGCCGTTCAAAAGCGCCGCCGTTACCGGATCGCAGCGCCGGGCGGTGCCGATGATGTGTGAATTTCCCGCAGCGCCCGACAAGATCGAACCGGGAATGCGGGCCGTCTCCGTTCCGACACCGGCAAGCGCAACGCCGATCATGTCGGTGATTGCCATCCGCGACCAGTGAAGGCACCCCTCAAACGGCAACGACCCGCCGAGTCCATGAATCTTTCCGGCGAGCCGTTCCGCTATTGTCATATTCGTTTCCGATCAGTCGTCGGATCGGACTTCCGGAAACGTGGACGGCCATTTTTCCAAGACTAGCTCCAAATGGCGCCGAACCGTTTCCGGATCGAGATCGACGGACGATTTGATCTTATCCACCTCTTTTGGCGGTTCAACGGGTATACGAAGCGAATCCATAAACCGGTTGCGGAAATTAAACTGACCGCAAATGATCGTGAGCTCGACCATCTCGGTGTTGTCGAAAATGCTGCGTACATGTTCGTACACATCGTCGCGTGAGCGCGCGGTATTTTTTGTTACATGCTCCGCCCACAGGACGGCCGCTTTTTCGCGCTCATTGAGAAGATCGGAATCCATATAATCGTCGGTCCCGATGACTTGAACTTGTTCTTCCGTAATGCCTGCCGCCCGACCGAGCGACGTATTGTGCGCTAGTCAATAAGCGCACCCATTGACCTGGCTGGTCTTGATAATGACCATTTCCTTGAGCTTGCTACTGAGCACGCCTCCCGCCCCTTGGCGTTGGGAAACCGCGCCGAATGGCAAGTACATCAACTGCACAAACGGCGAATGGGCTGCGATCCGGATCGAGTTTGGTACCCGGCCCAGCATCTTGGTCGTGCCTTCGAACAGCAATTTGGTGATTTCGTCGTCGGTATCGAGATCGACGTAGGGGATGTGATCCGCCATGTTGTGCCTCCTGTTTTTTCTTAGGGTAATAATTACAATTGGGATTATCTTATCGGGATAAATTTAAAACGCAAATAAGGATCGAGAATGACATTGTCAGCCCGTTTACGGCACTTCCGAATCGGATTGATGGGCTTGATGCTTGCCCTGCCGGTGACATCCGGGACGCTGGCAGAAGGCCCCAATCCTGAGGCCCATAATACCCGCTTGGTCGGATTTCATTCGTTACGCGGCAAAAGCGCCTATCAGCCGATCATCAAAAAACAAAATGGAAAATATATCGTTTATGTCGGTCATCACGGCGGCGCCGGCACATCGATCCTCGATGCAACCAACCCGGCAAAGCCGGTTTACTTGAAACACCTGCCCGTTTCAACCGGTAGTTCGCAAATGGTTCAGGCCTGCCGGGGAGATGAACTGCCAAACGCCGATAAATCGAAAACCTATCTATTGCGCACCAAGGGAAACAGCGGTCATGAAATTTGGGATACAACCAATCCGGCAAAACCCGTGTTCGTGTCGACCGTGATCGACGGACTTTCGCATACCCACAAAAATTGGTGGGAGTGCGATACCGGCATTGCCTATCTGGTATCGGACCTTGAGCCGGATGGCTGGAGTACCGACCGGGGTTTACAGGTCTTCGACCTTAGCAATCCAACCAAGCCGAAATTCATCCGCAACTTCGGCATGGCCGGTTCCCAGCCGGGCGGCAAAGAGACGAGTGCGAGCCCGCGTATTCATGAAGTGACCAGCGACGGCAAACGCATCTATGTCGCCTACGGCACGGGATCAGATGGCGCGGTACAAATACTGGGCCGGGAAAAACTTTTGAATTTTTCCGCCGATCCGAAATCGCCGACGGCGCGGGATTTACTCGTGCCGCAAATCAGCCGGCTTAACATGCCGTCTTTCTGGGGCGGTCATACCGCTTGGCCGATCCTGGGCTTACGCGTTCCCGGTTACGACTTTTACGACGAAGGCAATCCGCGAGATTTTCTCGTTCTCGTCAGTGAGACGTTCTCCAACGGCTGCAAGGAAGATATGCACCACATGGCGTGGTTTCTCGATATCACCGAAGCCGCAAAGCCGTTTCCGGTGTCGAATTTTCATGTGAAAGAATCAACGGGAAAGTTTTGCCGGCGCGGCGGACGCTTCGGCATGCACTCGGTCCAGTGGTCTTACGATCAGCCGTTTTACCGCAAGATTGTCGCGTTTCCTTATTTCAATGCCGGCATGCGCGCGGTCGATGTGCGTGATCCATTTCGCCCCAAGGAGGTCGCCTATTACATTCCGGCAACGAACGAAAACACGCAACGGCGCTGCGACACCCGCAATGGCTGTCAGCGTGTCATTCAAACTAACAATGTCGAGGTGGACGACCGGGGCTTGATTTACCTCGCCGATCGCGCCGGTACGGGATTGCATATCGTTGAGCTTACCGGCGCGGCAAAAGCGATCTTATACGGAAAGTAACTTAACAGCCGTCACCAGCCATTACCAACCAATGGCGTAGCTTTGGATTGATCGCGGGCTGGCGGCCCCTAATAACACACCCTCTTCCTGATCAATTCCGGCGGCGACGCCGCGGCTTTGCGACCACGGTCCGGTGATTTTGATCTGATGCCCGCGTTTTTCCATCTCATTGATCGTTTCTTCCGGCATACGGGATTCGATGGTGAGGTTCCCCGGTTGCGAAAGCCGCGGATAAAAAGAACTCGGCGCGTGCTTGGTGCTGAAGTTCGGATAGTCGATAGCTTGTTGCAGGTTCATGCCGTAATGAACCCGGCGCAGGAAGAATAGCAATCCCCATTGATCCTGGCGGTCGCCGCCCGGCGTACCGAACGCGAGCACGGGCTTACCGTCTTTCAGCGCAATCGTCGGGGTTAAGGAAGTACGCGAACGCTTACCGGGACGAAGCGCGTTGGGATGATCCTCCATGCCTTCCATGACCCAGAACATCTCGCCGCGGGTGCCGATGGGAAAACCGAGGCCGGGCACGCAGGGTGAACTGCGGAACCAGCCGCCACTCGGCGTCGAGGCGACCAGGTTGCCTTCTTTATCGGCGACATCCAAATGACACGTATCGCCCTTGTGTGACGACGTATCGAGGCCGAAGTCGACATCATCAAGGGTCTTGAAAAAGATCTCCCCGCCATAGCCGGGCACGTCGCCGGGACGCAGTTCCATGGACGCATCCTTGCCGACCAATTTGCGCCGTTCGTCGTTGTAGGCATCCGAGAGCAATACGTCGAACGGCACGTCGACGAAAGCAGGATCGCCATAAAATTTCTCCCGGTCTGCCATCGCGAGCTTGGTGCATTCGGTAATAGTGTGCAGAAAATCCGGTTCGTGCGGCTCGAGCACATCGAGATCAAACCCTTTGAGCAAGGCGAGTTGTTGCAGAAAGACCGGCGCCTGACTCCAGGATTGCGGCTTGCAAACGGTATAGCCGTGATAGTCGTAGGTTATCGGATCCTCGACCGGAACCTGCCAAGTGGCCATGTCTTGACCGGTCAGCAGCCCTTTATGGCGTTGGCCGGTCGTGTCGAGGCATTCGGTGCGGAAAAATTCATCAACCGCCTCGGCGACGAAGCCTTGGTAAAACGTCTCCAGCGCCTTATCGATTTGCTTTTCCCTGTTGCCGCCCACCGATTCCGCCTCACGCACGATCCGCTCATAGGTATCGGCAATCAACGGATTGGAAAAGAGCGCACCGGTTTTCGGAATATTGCCGTTCTTTAAGTAAACATCCGCCGACGTGGTCCATTCTTTTTCGAATAAATCCTTAAGCATGTTTAACAACACTTCGATACGCGGCAACGTCGGATAACCGTTGCGCGCCAATTCAATCGGGCGTGCCAGCACATCGCGGGGCTTCATGGTGCCGTAGTTGCGCAAAAGCGTCATCCAGGCGCCAAACGCGCCCGGCACGCAGGCCGGCAGCAAGCCCGAGCCCGGCACCACGGTGACACCGGCATTTTGGAAATGTTCAATGGTCGCAGCCTGGGGCGCGGGGCCGTGGCCGCAGATTACTTTGACTTGTTTGGACTTCGCATCGAACAAAACGATCGGGGCCTCGCCGCCGGGACCGTTCAAATGAGGCTCGACGACCTGGTTAGTGAACGCAACCGCGCAGGCCGCATCAAACGCGTTGCCACCTTGTTCGAGAATATTCATCCCTGCCGCCGTCGCAATCCAATGGGTCGACGTGACGACACCGAAGCGGCCGCGGATCTCGGGTCGTGTGGTGAATGTTTCATTCTTGAGTTCAAGGCTGCCCATGCCCTGGGCCGCACCGAGAAATTTTGAATCGTCGCGCTTGCGTTCCGGTGATGTCGGCGAGTCGTTCATGATCGTCCTCCCAATTTCGATTTTTATTTATTCTTGGCAGGCCAAAGCCCTGCAGTAAAAGTTTACTGCAGGGCACGGGCATTCACCAAGGGTCTTGAATAAAGACCGGAAAAGGGAGGCAGTGCGCGGTTATTTCTGCGCTTCGCGGTGCTTGATCATGGCAATAACATCGGCAGCATCGATTCGCCCAATCGGACCCGAACTGTAGGACGATGCCATGACTTTACCGTCGGCATCGATTACGAATTCGGACGGCTGAATGATGCTGCGTTTGTCTTCCCACCAGGAATCGAGTGCTTCGGCATCATCACGGGATACACCATGCGCAACAGCAACACCGCACTGATCCGCAATTTTCCTCGCATTGCCGGGGTCGTCCACGCTGGCGGCGATCACACGCGCACCGAGATCATCGAAGTCTTTCTGTAACTCGCCGAAGCCGGCCAACTGCCGGCGGCAATACCGTCACCAATGCCCCCGGTAAAATAAAAGCACCGTGTATTTGGAATTGAGGTTATCGGGCACCGTGATCGAACCGCCATCGAGCAGATTCAATGTCATGTTGGGAAACATGTCACCGGCATCAAGTTTCTTCGCCATGAGATATCCTTAAAGGGTTCCTGATGAACCTATTGTGACGAGCCGCGCAAAAAGCACACGGGATCAACGATCCCCCGACAACAAAGAATCGTGAACTTGATTAAACCCGCTCCAAGGCCACCGCGAGGCCTTGGCCGACGCCGATACACATGGTGCAGATCGCAATCTTGCCTTTGGTGCGTTCGAGTTGGCGCACCGCTGTTAAGGCCAAGCGCGCGCCGCTCATGCCGAGCGGATGGCCCAGTGCAATCGCGCCGCCGTTCGGGTTGACGTGCTCGGCATCGTCCGCGACCGAAAGCTCGCGTAGCGTCGCCAAGGCCTGACTGGCAAACGCTTCGTTCAATTCAATCACATCGACGTCTTCGATCTTAAGGCCGGTTTGATCGAGCAATTTTTTTACCGCCGGCGCCGGTCCGATACCCATGATACGCGGCGGCACCCCGGCGGTTGCCATGCCGACCACGCGGGCCACCGGTGTAAGGCCGTTTTTCGCCGCCGTTTCCTCATCCGCCAAGATCAAGGCAGCCGCGCCGTCGTTAACGCCGCTGGCGTTGCCCGCCGTCACCGAACCGCCTTCGCGAAACGGGGTCGGTAGTTTTGCCAACGCTTCCAGTGTCGTTTGCGGACGCGGATGTTCGTCCGTGTCGACCACGATCGGATCGCCCTTGCGTTGCGGGATCGTCACCGGCACGATTTCGTTGTTGAACGTGCCTTCTTCGAGGGCCTTACCCGCCCGCTGTTGGCTTCGGTAGGCAAAAGCATCCTGATCTTCACGTGTCACTTGAAATTCCTCGGCGACGTTCTCGGCCGTTTCAGGCATGAGATCGGTGCCGAATTGCGCTTTCATTTTTCTGTTTACGAAACGCCAGCCGATGGTGGTGTCGAATATTTCCGCCGACCGCGAAAAGGCACTCGTCGCCTTACCCATTACGAACGGCGCGCGTGACATACTCTCAACGCCACCGGCGATCATAAGGCTGCCCTCGCCGCAGCGAATGGCCCTTGCTGCCTGTCCAACCGCATCGAGGCCCGATGCGCACAAACGGTTGATCGTCGCGCCCGAAACGCTGTCGGGCAAACCCGCCAGCAGCAATGCCATGCGCGCGACGTTGCGGTTGTCTTCACCCGCCTGATTGGCGCAACCGTACAGCACATCGGAAACCGACTCCCAATCGACCTTGGGATTACGTTCCATTAAAGCGGTGATGGGAATCGCCGCCAGATCGTCGGCGCGTACCGAGGACAAGCCGCCGCCATAGCGGCCGATGGGTGTGCGAATTCCGTCACAAATATAAGCGGCACGTTCGGTCATGGATTTACTTCCTTATGGTTTGTCGAATCGGCTGTCGATGATTTCCTCGAACGATACTTCGCGTTCGATAAAGTCATTTGAGACGAGTCCGTCATGCAGGCGTTCGAGGCCGGCGCGGCTAAATGCCGGCGTCTTGTTCCAAAGCTGTCCTTTTCTATAGCGTTCAAGAGCACGGCCTAATAGCGCGCTATCCTCATCGGGAAAATATTTTTTAATTGTTTTAGCGATTTCGTCACCGTTCACCGAATCCACCCACGCCAGCGTTTCGGCCATGGCCTTGACCATCGCGAGCATTTCCGATTCATGTTCGTCGACGAACGAGCGGCGCGCATAAAACGTGGTGTAGGAGCACGGTCCCCGGCTCGTGCCCTCAAACCAAATATGGGCCTTACCCTCGCTTAAGAGCTTCTCCGCATTTGGTTCCAGGACCTGTACCGCATCAAGGCTACCACTCAGGAACTTTTCGATGTTGTCATCTTGCGCCCCGCCCGCAAGCCGGTCCAAGCTTTGCGGATCCACACCAGCACGGCGTAAATCCTCCTGCAGGCAATTCCACGGCGTCGGCGCTTCTGTAAAGCTTGCGAACTTCAAATCCTTCAAGTCTTGGACTTTGAAACCCGGTTTCGGTTCATGGCCGAGAATGATGAACGGATCGCGCCCGACCACTTCGCAAAAGCTGATCAGCTCACTGTCCGGATTTTTTGCGTGATCCTTGAGAACCCGCATGGGCCCGCCCCAAGCGACAACCCCGTCGCCCCGGTCGATGGCATCGTTGCCCTCGCCCATGACCTTGGCGGCAACAAATTCGACATCGACCCCGGCTTTATCATAAGCACCGATTTCAAATGCCGCGTAATACGGCGCGTAAAAGAGCCCCCGGAAATTTTCGTAAAGTGAGATTGTCATAGTTGGACCGATCCTGCGGCAAAACAGCCTGTTTTGAAAAGTGTATGGTTGATGGGCCGATCATAAACCGCCCCACGGGCAGTGGCAAATCGGCACCACCCCCGAGTTAGATTACAGAGATTTAATAATTAGATTTACAATTTACGGGTATAATTGCGTTCGTGTCTTGAGCGTTCAGCGGTCCCCGTCCAGAGCTCAATCCATCCAGAAGATCGGGTCCGCTATTACCTTGAAAATCTGGTTTGTATTAACTCACAAGGGAGATTTTCTCGATGAGAAAAAACTCAACGTTTCTGTGCGCCGTTTCAGCCATTGCGTTGGTTGCCGGTGTCACTGTTTTTTCCGCTTCGGCTTCGGCCCTCGACTTTAAAGGCAAAAAAGTTACGGCAATCGTTCCGTTCGCCGAAGGCGGCGGTTCAGACCGTATGGCCCGTTTGTGGATGCCTTACTATTCTAAATATCTGCCCGGCAAACCCCGGATCATTATCCGCAACATGCCCGGCGGCGGCTCCATCAAGGGATCAAACTGGTTTCATAAAAATGCCAAGCCGGACGGCACGATGATTTCGTTGGTATCCACATCAAACCAAACGGGGCAAGTGCTCGGCGGCAAGAAGGTCAAATTCAATCTGCTCGATTGGAAAATGATCGTTCTCGAACCCGTCGGCACGATTTTTTACACCCACCCCAAGGTCGGCCTGCAAGGCAAGGGCATCGGTGAGTCGATCGATATATTGCGCAAAACCCCGATCGTATTCGGTGCCAAAAATCCGACGGCGGCCGAATTACGCGGCTTCCTGGCCTTCGAATTGCTTGGCATCAAAAACGTCAAAGCCGTGTTCGGCCTCTCGACCGGCAAACAACGCAAAGCATTGCTGCGCGGGGAAACCAACATCAATTACGATTCCGCCAGCGCGTATCTGAAGAACGTCGATCAGAAATATGTTAAATCGGGGAAGGTAATTCCGTTGATGACCCTCGGCATTTGGAAAAACGGCAAATTCGAACGCGACCCCGGTTACCCGAATCTGCCGACCGTTTACGAAGCCTACAAGGCGGCGAACGGCGGCAAGGAACCTTCGGGAATAGAGTATGAAGCCTTCAAGAACTTCTTCCAAATGGGCGTGACGGCTTCCAAAGCCATCGCTTTGCCGCCAAAAACGCCTCAAGCAACGGTCGACGTTTGGGTCGCGGCCACGAAAAAGGTCATGGAGGATAAAGACTTCATTAAAAAGGCCGGCAAAATCTTCACCGCTTACGAAAAAGTGTTCGGGACGGACGCCTCGGCTGTGATCCGCTCGGCCATCGACTTGTCGCCGAAAGTCAAAGCCTACATGAAGAAATTCATCAAAGAGAAGTTCAACACGAACATCTAATGCGTTAACGATCTCACTGAGTTCATGTGTAACGTTTGGGCCGGCACCTTCGGGTGCCGGCCTTTTTTCCACCG
>CALINB010000002.1 GCA_938045325.1 uncultured Rhodospirillales bacterium
CGCGCAGTTGTGCTTCTTCTTCCGGTGTAAATAATGAAATGTCTTGTGGGCGATGTTTCGCCTGGCTTTTCGACATGTCCAACACTAATAACCTTGTTCATCATTCGGGGTTCTTTCGCATGATTCTAAGTATTGGTCATGAATTAAACGAATGTTTTATTTGTGCGTAGATTGTTGGTAAATTATTTAAAATTGTAAGAAAAATTATTTACGCAACCAATAGACAGGAGAATTCCGTGGCCCCAACCAATACCGTCGTGATCATGGCCGATGAACACAGCTCGAAGATTTTGGGTTGTTACGGCCATCCGCAGGTTAAAACGCCAAATATGGATTCAATTGCCGCGCGGGGGACACGGTTCAGTAATCATTACACTAGTTCGCCGATTTGTGTTCCGGCCCGGGCCGCGTTCGCGACCGGGCGATATGTGAGCGAGATCGGTTATTGGGATAACGCCATCGCCTATGACGGTAAGGTGCCGAGCTGGGGGCACCGGCTCCAAGAGGCCGGTCATCATGTGCTCTCGATCGGCAAGCTCCATTACACGGATGACAAGGCACCGACCGGGTTGGATGAGCAAGTTATTCCGATGCACATTGCCAACGGGCACGGCGATCTGCACGGTTTAATCCGGGACGATCCGATGCGCCGCGAACAAAGCCGTGGCATGGCCGAAAAAGTCGGTGCGGCCGAAAACGAATACCACAAATACGACCGCGATATTGCTCAGCGCTCGGCGGATTGGATCCGAACCGAGGCGTCAAAGCACAAAGACAAGCCTTGGGTGCTGTTTGTCTCGTTTATTTGCCCGCATTACCCATATGAAGTGCCGGAACGGTATTACAATATGTATCCACCCGATCAGATCCCGTTACCGAAACAGCGGGTCAAACCAATGAGCGATCATCATCATTGGTGGAAACTCTTCGAAAATGCTTATTGCATCGATGAATTCTTCGAAGATGACGATCATCGCCGCCGTGCCATCGCCTCGTATTACGGGCTTTGTACGTTCGTCGACGATCAGATCGGCATGGTGCTCAAAGCGATGGAAGAGACAGGTATCCTCAATGACACCCGGGTCGCCTATGTGAGTGACCATGGCGAGAACCTCGGCGCGCGAAAACTGTGGGCAAAATCCAACATGTACGAAGAGGCTGCCAATATTCCATTGATTCTGGCAGGGCCGGGGATACCGGAAGGTAAGGTTTGCGCGACGCCGACCACCTTGATTGATTTCTTTCCGACAATATTAGACAGCGCCGGTGTGCCGTTATCGGATGAAGATCGAAAACTGCCCGGTCGGTCATTGCTGGAAATTGCCAATGCACCGGATGACCCGGATCGGATCGCGTTTAGCGAATATCATGCCTGCGGCTCAAAAACCGCGTCCTATATGGTGCGCCAGGGAAAATACAAATATATTCATTATGTGGATTATGCGCCGGAACTTTATGATCTGAACGCGGACCCGGAAGAGTTAACCAATTTGGCCGAAGACCCGGCTCACAACGGACTCTTGAATGAGTTTGAAGCCAAACTGCGCGCTATTGTGGACCCCGAAGAGGCCAATGACCGGGCGAAACGGGATCAGCAGGCGAAGATTGAAGAAGTCGGCGGTTTGGAGTTTATTATGAAAATCGAAGGCATTTCGGCGACGCCAGTGCCGAAATAACGGAGAATAGGCACATGAGTTTAGAAGTCAGGGCATTCGATGCACCTTTGGGTGCGGAAATAATTGGTCTCGATTTAAACGATCCGTTGGGGCCCGAAACTGTCGAGACCATCAATCAGGCCTTTTTTGATCATCATGTCCTGGCAATCCGCGATCAGGATATTTCCATGGACCGGTTCATGGATGTAGCCGGGTGCTTTGGCACGCTGCAATCGCAGCATGTCAAGCATTACGCCCATCCGAACACCGATAAAGTTTCGATGATATCACCGCAACTAAACGATGACCGGTCCGGTCCGAATGCTAAACCGTTATATCGCGGTATTACTTTTCATACCGATCACTCATATTTCCCCGTTCCCTGCAAGGCGACACTGCTACACGCAAAGCAAACGCCGAGCAAAGGTGGCGATACGCGATTTTTGAACATGCATACGGTTTATGACGACCTCACTGAAGAGATGAAAAATAAAGTCGATGGCCTGAACTGCCTGCACCGTTTGGCCGGTAGCAGACGCAATAAGACAGGCCGGGTCATGTCGGATGAAGAAATTCAGAATAGCCCGACAGCGGTTCACCCCTTGGTATGGGTTCATGAAGATACGGGCCGCAAGGCGATTTATTTCAATCCCAACCGCATGGACGGTATCGAAGGCTGGTCTGATGAAGACAGTGATGCCTTGCTCGACGAGCTGGAGGCGTTGAGTTTTCAAGCTCGTTATGAATACCGGCACAAATGGAAACCTCATGATGTCGTCATTTGGGATAACCGTTCAGTCTTGCATGCCGCGACCGATGATTATGATGAACCGCGGTTATTGCACCGGATATTGCTTGAAGGCACGAAGCCGTCATAAAGGGCTTGGCGGTCAATGTTAGGTTATTTCGAGTATGCCTTTGATAACAAGCGTCATGGCAAGGCAGAATAAGATAATCTGAAAATACTGGTAATAACGCTTATCGGTCATTCGGTGGAAACATTTTGTCCCGAGGTGGCCGAAGTACAACATCGGCAGAACAAAGAGCATCACTTCCAAAACGATATTCATCGTCAAGAAGCCGGCGATCCACATCAATGTTAATCGCCAAAAAGCGAACAAGATACCAAGCATTAATATCGTGCCGCGCAACGTGCGGGCATCGGTCGCGATTTGTTTTAAGTATAATGAAATGCTGGTGAGCATACCTGCACCGCAGACGCCGCTAATGAATCCGAACAATATGGTTGTGGGATAAAGGATCGA
>CALINB010000003.1 GCA_938045325.1 uncultured Rhodospirillales bacterium
GTCGAGGCGCACGGTCATGTGTTGTCGTCCGACACCGACACCGAAGTGATCGTGCATCTCATCACGCAATACCTCGAAGAGGGTTTGTCGCCAAAAGATGCTGTCGCCAAGGCGTTGAACCGTCTTGAAGGAGCCTACGCCTTAGGCGTGATTTTTGCCGGCGAACACGATTTCATGATCGCCGCGCGTCACGGCAGTCCGCTCGCCATCGGATACGGTGATGGTGAAATGTTCCTCGGCTCGGACGCGCTCGCTCTCGCCCCCTTAACCGATAAAATTATGTATTTGGAAGACGGTGATTGGGCGGAAATCACCCGCGATGGCGCCACCGTTTATGATTTGTCCGGCACCAAGGTCAACCGGCCCGTGCGCCCGACGGTGATCTCGGGTGCGAGTGTCGGCAAGGGTGGTTACCGCCATTTCATGCTCAAGGAAATTTACGAGCAACCTCAAGTGATCGGCGATACGCTGCATGCTTTGTTTAATCCGACAACGCGCACGGTGACGTTGCCGGACCTGCCATTCGACTTAGCGGGCGTGACCAAAATGACGCTGGTCGCCTGCGGCACGTCTTATTATGCTGCTTTGGTCGCACGCTATTGGATCGAACGGCTCGCGCGCATTCCGGTCGATGTCGATATCGCCTCGGAGTTCCGATACCGGGAACTGCCGATGACAAAGGACGGGGCCGCGATCTTTATTTCGCAATCGGGGGAAACGGCCGATACGTTGGCCGCCCTTCGCTATGCCCGTAGCCAAGGCCAGCACATTATTTCGCTTGTGAACGTGCCGGAAAGCACGATTGCGCGGGAATCAGACGCCATTCTGCCGACCTATGCCGGACCGGAAATCGGCGTCGCTTCCACCAAGGCATTTACGACCCAGCTGACTGTCTTAGCATGCCTGAGCATCGCGGTCGCCCGGGCGCGCGGTACCCTCAATCACGAGGCCGAGGCACGGCTTGCTTCGGCGTTGACGGAAGTTCCTGCGCGTGCTGCCGAAGTGCTCAATCACGACGAGCGCATCGAAGAGCTGGCGGAAGAAATCATGGAGGCCCGCGATGTACTGTATCTTGGGCGCGGCACCAGCTATGCCATCGCACTTGAAGGCGCGCTTAAATTAAAAGAGATTTCTTATATTCATGCCGAAGGCTATGCCGCCGGGGAAATGAAGCACGGGCCGATTGCATTGATCGACGACGGGGTGCCGGTCATCGTGATTGCGCCGAGCGACGAATTATTCGAGAAAACCGCGTCGAACATGCAGGAAGTTATCGCCCGGGGCGGCCGGGTCATTTTCCTAAGCGACGAGGCGGGTGTTAAAAAGCTCGGTAACTTGGCCGCAGCGACGATTACGTTGCCCCACGTCGATCCGTTTGTGGCACCGATCCTATACGCCATTCCGGTGCAGCTTCTCGCCTATCATGTTGCCTGCCTGAAAGGCACCGACGTCGATCAGCCGCGCAATCTCGCCAAGAGCGTGACTGTGGAATAACCGTCCCTGCCCTGGCGGGTGCCCCCGTATTACGGTTGGTCGCTTTCTCTCGATATTTCGCTTGCAAAAAAACCAAAAGAGCATAATGAGGATTTTGGTCGGTGCTTATGACAGCCGATTGCGAGGTTCTTATGGAGGATTCCTCAAATGATGCTTATTCCCACTTATGTGCGCGGTAGCGGTATCCATGGTATCGGTATTTTCGCGGGCCGGGAAATAAAGAAGGGCGAACAAGTTTGGACTTTCGATCCGGTTTTCGATCATATTATTTCCGATAAGGCGATATCGTATCTCGATCCAACGCAGGCGACATTTCTCGAAACCTATGCTTATCGCGATCAGTGGCGCAACAACGCCCTCGTTTTGGAAAGTGATAACGGCCGTTTTATGAATCACAGCTCCGATCCGAATTGTGATTTTACGAATGGCGACGGTTTTGCCGCCCGGCATATCGAGCAAGACGAGGAACTGACTTGTGATTACGCGGTATGTTGTGTCGAGTACCTTGGACGCGTGGATTTCGGCATCGAGACATCCGTATGGACACTGGTCAATGTGCCGTTGTCTGCGATGAAAGTCAAAAACAGTCCCGAAGCCCGGTAATCATTTTCTTGCCGCCAGCAGTAAGCTTGCAGTCGTCAAGCTCATCCGTTTTGCATTCATGAACACGCCCTTATCGAGTGATCTGTGGTGGATTTTGTGTGAGTCCCGGGGTAGCATGGCTTGAAATGCAGGAGCATGGCGTTATGAAAAAATGGATTTTGGCCATAGGTTTCGGTGTGTGGGTCGGTGGCGGTTCCATCGGTAGCGTTCAGGCTCAACCCTCGGCACTAACCCTCGGGTATTGCGCATCCGATTTCGACGTTTGTTACAACAGTTGCCGGATCAGTCACCCTGAACCGTCTTTCGCGGCTGACCGAGCCCGTGTGATTTGCGGGCAAAACTGTTTTAAGCAGCGCCAGCAATGCGAAGCCCGCGCCGGCGGTGTCGTCCGAGCGGTACCGCAACCGATTGAGCCCTTGTCGGCCCCTCAAGCTCAGCAGCCCCAACAGCGTCAAGCGGCACCCGCAACAACACCGGCTGCAGCGCCGCGGCGTGATGATTTGCGCCGGGCGTATCCTCGCCCGGGCACGGTTCAACAAGCGCCTGCCGGTGTTGCCGGTTCGGCGCCGGTGCAGGCAAAACGCCAACAGGCACCGGTGACATCGTCACGAGTGCCTCAAGCTGAAACAACAGAAAAGGAGTCCGGTTTTCTCGGGTGGTTCAAGCGTCCCGAAAAAAAGAAATCCGTGATACCCGGTAAGCGATGAGTAAAATTTTAAATATTATTTCGATCGTGGCCATGTTTGTGTGCTTTGCAGCCCAGCCGGCCTCGGCAACCGAGCAAAAAGCCAAGACGATCGAGGAATGCCAAAAAATTTACAATGCGTGCTACGCCCAATGCCGCAAGGATTATCCGACACAGGATCTCGAGGGCGATGCGCAACGCACGACATGCGGAACGACGTGTGCCGCGCAGCGCACTGCGTGCAAGGCGGCTGTCGAATATGCCACAAAAGCGCGGCCTGCTCTCGAGGACATGATCGAGAAATTAAAATCTTTTCTTGATGAAATTCTCAAATCGTTGCCCGAGGGCAATCAAGCACCGTCACCGGATCAAAAACCTAAGTCCGGCCCGGAAGAAGGCCCGGTCAAAATTTAGTTTCTCAGTTCTTATGCTTGTGGCCATGATTGGTTTTCATGTTTTTCATGTGCCTGTCTTGCATGTACCTGTGTGATTTTTCCGAAATCATATCGTGCCGGTTTTGCACATGTTGGGGCCAGCGGCTTTTAATAAATGTCAGGACATCCCATATGTCCTGATCGCTCAGTACGCCTTTAAACGGCGGCATCATGCTTTTGTGATTAGCGGTTGACGGCCCGCCGTTTTTGACGACGCCAAACAACATTTCGCTGCCATGATGCCAGGTATGGCCGGTTTCATCCTGCGGCGGCGCAGGCAGCGTGCCGTCCGGATTGCGTTGGCGCCAATTGGCTTGCCCTTCAAGGTTTCTTCCGTGACAGACCGCGCAGTTTTTCATGTAAATTTTTTTACCGCTTTTCACTAGGGCTTCCTTGCTAGGGTCCATTTTGTGCCACGGTTTGTGATGCGCCAAAACCGGTGATGTAAAGGTAAGCGCAACAACCATGGTGGAAATGAAAAAACATATGCTTTTGATAAACATGAGCTTCAGGCCTTGATAGAGATTAATGACTTCCGTGTTCATGTTTTTTATGAGCGCCGTTCGAATAACCGCGTAAGTTGGTATACATTTTCAATTGTTGATCCGTTAGCAGCGGTTTCGATTTAAGGTGATATTTTAAATGTACGACACGCAGTTCTCCTTTTAAACGGGCGATTTTCGATACAGTTTCTTTTAGATTTTTTAACGTGACCGTCCCTTGAGAAAACAGTTTTTCGAGTGCAACTTCGGCTGCAATTAATTTTATACCCTTGGGGATCGCTTCGGCTTTCATTTGCCGGTATAGCGCTTCAACAGTATTCCGCTGTTGATCGGTGAGGTTTATTTTATCGGCTAATTCAAGGATATGCAGTGGACCGGGGTAACGGTTTAATTCAGCCGTTTTAGCCATGCCGAGGCCGCCGCCGGTTTTGAGCCCTTCGATAACTTGTTCAGATAAGGCTTTGACGGGCCGGTTTTGCTGGCCGGCATAGGGTTGCTGCCCTGCTTTTGTGGGCGGTGTCGACGTAATCATTAAGAATGCCGCTAAAGCGAATATTATGGTCGTTTGAATACGCATACTCATGGGATATCCTTCGGAATCATGAATCATGGCCCGGACCTACAGGGTCCAGCCGCAGGAAGGTCAACGGGGGCGCTTCCAGGTAATGCCAGTAGTTACAATCACTTGCCTTAGTGGTTAACAGGCGCAGGCTGCGGGACTATACTCCGGGCCAATCAAATATTTTAGCGGTGTTGATGTCAAATAAACACCGGACCAGGAGGAGTTAACATGAACGACGTTCCCAGTATTCCCTTAGGCTTGCGTGATTCAAAGCTGTTCCATCAACAATGTTATGTGAACGGCCAATGGGTTGATGCCGATGACGGCGGCACCATCGATGTGACCAATCCGGCGGACAACGCGGTGCTGGGGACGGTCCCGAATTTCGGAGCGGCGGAAACCCGTAAAGCCATCGAGGCCGCCGATGCGGCATGGCCGGCGTGGCGCAAGATGCTGGCAAAGGATCGTGCAAATCTACTGCGTAATTGGTTCAACCTAATGATGGAGCACCAAGAGGACTTGGCGCGTCTGATGACGGCGGAGCAGGGCAAGCCATTAGCCGAATCGATGGGTGAAATCGGTTATGCCGCTTCGTTTGTTGAGTGGTTTGCCGAAGAAGCTAAACGGGTCTACGGCGATACCATTCCCCAGCCATGGGACGGCAAACGCATCGTTGTTTTGAAGCAACCGGTCGGCGTGGTCGCTTCGATCACACCGTGGAACTTTCCGGCCGCGATGATCACGCGAAAATGCGCACCCGCGTTAGCGGCCGGCTGCCCGGTCGTGATCAAGCCCGCGAGCTTCACACCGTATTCCGCACTGGCTTTGGCCGAATTGGCCGAGCAGGCCGGTATCCCCGCCGGTATCGTGAACGTGATTACGGGGTCGGCGCGCGACATCGGTGGTGAGATGACATCCAATCCAACCGTGCGAAAACTGTCGTTTACCGGCTCGACGGAAATCGGCAAAAAGCTTATGGAACAATGCGCCGGTACGGTGAAAAAAATATCCTTGGAGCTCGGCGGCAACGCACCGTTTATTGTTTTCGACGACGCCGATATTGATGCAGCCGTTCAGGGCGCGATGGCATCGAAGTTCCGTAACACGGGCCAAACCTGTGTTTGCGCCAACCGGATTTATGTACAGGACGGTGTTTATGACGAATTTACCAAAAAACTCACGGCGGCAGCGGATGCGATGAAAGTCGGCCCCGGCCTCGAAGGGGAAACCCATCAAGGCCCGCTGATTGAAATGGCCGGCCTCGAGAAAGTCGAAGAACACGTCGAAGACGCGACGGCGAAAGGTGCCAAGCTCGTGACCGGCGGTAAACGTCACAAACTCGGCGGCACCTATTACGAGCCGACCGTGCTGACGGATGTGACGTCAGATATGAAAATCGCCCACGAAGAAACATTCGGACCCGTTGCACCCTTGTTCCGTTTTAAGACTGAAGAAGAGGTGATCGAGCAGGCGAACGACACCGAATACGGCCTCGCGTCATATTTTTATACCAAAGACCTCGGTCGGGCGTGGCGCGTCGCCGAGGCGCTTGAAAGCGGTATCGTCGCCGTCAACGAGGGCATCTTCTCGACGGAAGTCGCGCCCTTCGGCGGCATGAAGGAATCGGGGATTGGCCGTGAAGGTTCGAAGTACGGTATCGATGAATTCGTTGAGGTGAAATATATCTGCCTCGGCGGCATCGGTAACTAATGGCGATCACCTGAATGCCTCAATACGACTTTGATCTCATTACCCTCGGCGCGGGTTCGGGTGGGGTGCGCGCCAGCCGCCTTGCCGGCGGGTACGGCGCGCGCGTCGCCGTTGTCGAGGAAAGTCGCCTGGGCGGCACCTGTGTCATGCGCGGCTGCGTGCCGAAAAAGCTTCTCGTCTACGGCGCCCACTTCGCCGAAGATTTTGAAGATGCCCGTGGCTTTGGCTGGGACGTCGGTGAGCCGACGTTCGATTGGCCGACGTTAATCGCTAACAAGAATAAAGAGCTCGACCGGCTTGAAGGGATTTACGGCCGTATCTTGCGCGACAGCGGTGTTAACATTATTGAAGGCCGAGGCAAGCTTGCCGATGCGCACACCGTCGAAGTCGCCGGTAAGCATTATACGGCAGAGCGGATCCTCGTGGCCTGCGGTGGCTGGCCGTCGATGCCGGATGTTCCCGGGATCGAACATGTCATTACATCAAATGAGGCTTTGGATCTGCCTTCTTTACCCGAGAGTATCGTCATCGTCGGCGGCGGTTATATCGCCGTTGAATTTGCCGGCATCTTCAATGCGCTTGGTGTCGATGTCACCGTTATCATTCGTGCCGGAAACATTTTGCGCGGCTTTGATGACGATATCCGCAATACCTTGGCGGCGGAGATGGAAAAGAAAGGCATTACGATTTGCCGTGAAACCATCGTGCGTTCGATTGAAAAAAATGAAACCGGCTATTCCGTTCGGTTGGCCGGCAGTGAAGTTTTAGAAACGGATCTGGTTATGTATGCGACGGGCCGTGCGCCGAACACAAAGGGCATCGGCCTTGAAGAAGCCGGTGTAAAACTTGAAAAAAATGGATCGGTTTGTGTGAACGATTGGAATCAAAGTTCCGTCGAAAGCGTTTATGCGCTTGGCGATTGTACTGATCGGGTGCAACTGACACCGGTCGCTATTGCCGAGGGGCGCGCGTTTTCCGAAACGAACTACAACGACAATCCGATTAAAGTCGATTATGCCGACATCCCATCCGCTGTTTTCTCGACACCGCCGATCGGCACCGTGGGCCTCACCGAAGAACAAGCCCGCGAGAAAGGCCCGATTGATGTTTACATTTCGCGCTTCAAGCCGATGAAGCACACGCTTTCGGGCCGCGATGAAACGACCTTAATGAAACTTATCGTCGATCAAAAAACCGATAAGGTGATTGGCTGTCATCTGCTTGGCCCTGATTGCCCGGAGATCGCTCAAATTCTCGGCGTGGCTTTGAAATGCGGCGCCACCAAGGCCCAATTCGACGCCACCATCGGCATCCATCCGACGGCGGCCGAAGAGCTGGTCACCATGCGCGAAAAACGCCCGGATCACGGTTCAAAAACTTAAAAGTCCCGGTTTTCCGCTGATTTCTTGGCAAACCACCGCTTTTTCCTGGAAAATCCGGGGCTGGCGGCGTATATCGTGGCCTTCCTGGGAACAAGAGATAAGCGGGTCCAGCCCGCAACACGAGGATGACAATGGCGAACAAATGGGCACCGGACAGCTGGCGCGGTATGAATATCCTGCAGCAGCCGACGTATCCGGACACGAACTTACTCAGTGATGTAGAAGAACGGCTTAAAAAGTTTCCACCGCTGGTTTTTGCGGGTGAGGCGCGCCGTCTGAAAGCCGAACTTGCCAAAGCCGCATCAGGCGAGGCCTTTTTGCTGTTGGGGGGCGATTGCGCCGAAAGCTTTGCCGAGTTTCATCCCGATAACATCCGTGACACATTCCGCGTTCTGTTGCAAATGGCCGTAGTGTTGACCTTCGGGGCCTCAGTGCCGGTCGTGAAAGTTGGCCGTATGGCGGGCCAATTCGCCAAGCCGCGCTCCGCGCCGACCGAAACGCAGGGCGATGTAACCCTCGATAGTTACCGCGGCGATATTATCAACGGGATCGAATTTACCGAGGAAGCGCGTCGGCCTGATCCGGAACGCCTCATTCAGGCTTATAATCAATCGGCGGCGACGCTGAACCTGCTGCGCGCATTTGCGCAAGGCGGCTACGCGGACTTGCACAAAGTGCATCAATGGAATTTAGGGTTTGTCGAAGACAGTGCTTTGGGCGAGCGCTACCAGGACCTTGCCAACCGGCTCGATGAAACATTGGCCTTCATGGCAGCCTGTGGTTTGTCGTCTGATACAACACCACAAATTAGCGAAACCGATTTCTTCACGGCTCATGAGGCTTTGCTTCTGAACTATGAACAAGCACTAACCCGGATCGATTCGACGACCGGTGATTGGTACGACACGTCGGCGCATTTGTTGTGGATCGGAAACCGGACACGCGATCCGAACGATGCGCATATGGAGTTTATGCGCGGTATCGCCAATCCGATCGGCATCAAGGCCGGTCCGACGTCCGATCCGGAAGAATTTTTAAAAATTTGCGATACGCTCAATCCCGAGAATGAGCCGGGCCGCTTGACGGTGATCGTCCGCATGGGGGCCGATAAAGTGGAGGAATTAGCGCCGCCGCTGATCCGCGCGTTGACGCGTGAAGGCAAGAACGTGGTGTGGGTTTGTGATCCCATGCATGAAAACGTGACCACAAGCGCTAACGGTTATAAAACGCGACATTTCGATAATATCTTGTCCGAGGTTCGTAGCTTCTTTTCCATTCATCAGGCGGAAGGGACCCATGCCGGTGGTGTGCATTTCGAAATGACCGGCCAAGATGTGACCGAATGCGTCGGCGGTGCCCAAGCAATCACCGAAGCCAACTTAAGCGACCGGTATCACACCCATTGTGATCCGCGTTTGAATGCAAAACAGTCTTTGGAGCTTGCCTTTCTTTTGGCGGAAACGCTCAAAGAAAACCGGTTGGTTGAACCGAGCCGGGCTGTCGCACAGTCGTAAGCGCATCTTAATCAATAATCCGGGGCGTCAGGATGAACGATAAAGTCCCGCGTAATTCAAATCACCCATCATCGAATGGTCCGGGCGACGACGTTGCGCAGTGGACCGATCGTTACTTCTTGAAAACCAAGGAAACGGTCGGCCGCTTCGGTGACAAAGAAGTGACTTATGCGGTGTTTATGCGCCGTCCTGTCGTTTCTTCTCCCGCCATTATGATGAACTGGCTTGAGGCCGTCGGCGCCGAGCGGGGTGTCGCGTTTAAAATCGACGTTAATTACCCAGAAGGCGAGTGGGTTGGGGCGGGTGAGCCGCTGCTTTATATCACCGGGTCTTTCTTTCATCTGGTCGATTTGGAAACGCTGTATCTGCAAAAATTGGGTGCTGCCTGTGTTGCTGCGCATAATGCCCATGCCATGTGCGCGGCTTTGCCGCATGTGGGGTTCTTGGCCATGGACGCCCGTCACTGCACGGGGCCTGAGATGGCGGAACTCATGGCCTATGCCGCATCAGTCGGATCGAAGTCGGCACAAAAAGAAACCGGCGCAAAGGGGTTTATCGGTAACGCCAATGATGCGACGGCGCATTATTTCGGACAAGACCGTGGCCTCGGAACGATGCCTCATGCAGTGATCGGGTATGCGGGCTCAACGGTTCGCGCCGCCGAGATGTTTGTCGAAACGTTTCCGGGTGAAGACTTGACCGTACTTGTCGATTACTACGGCCAAGAAGTTACCGATACGCTTGATGTTTGTAGGCGGTTTCCCGAATTGGCATCGGCGGGCCGGTTGTCGGTCCGGCTTGATACCCACGGTGGGCGGTTCTTGGAAGGTCTAGGCCCGCAGGAATCCTATGCGGTGCTTGAGCGTCATGCTCCCGTCGCCGTCAGGCGTTATCGCAATGAAACCGAATTGCGTTATTTAACCGGCACCGGGGTTTCCGCGGCGGCTATATTTCATGTCCGCGAGAAGCTCAATGAAGCGGGGTTCGATCAAGTTAAAATTGTGGCGACGTCAGGTTTTGATGTAACCAAATGCCGGGTCATGGCCGATGTCGCGGCCCCCATCGATGTGATCGGCACCGGATCGTACCTGCCAGATACGTGGTCAGAAACCTATGCCACCGCCGACATTGTCTCATACGACGGCACCCCGACGGTAAAGGTCGGTCGGGAATTTCTCCTTAAAGAAAAGAAGTAGAGAGGCGCCGTTACTTTTTAGCTTTCGCTTGGGCGTTTTGCTTGGCGCGAATATCGTCGATCATTTGTAATGTATCGGCAAGTTCAATAATCGTGTCGACGCCGTATTGTTTGGTGATCGCCAGCCGGCCGCCTTCGGTTGAGATCGTTTCTTTTAAATCGGTGAGCATGGCATCGAGAATGCGAACCAGCATGCCTTTGGAAAATTGAAACTCTTTTTCCTTTGCATCCGCATCAGCGGCCGCCGGGGCGAGGTGATCGTTGACCAAGTCGACAAACCATTCGACGCGCCGGTCGAAATTCTTGAAATGAAATGTCATGGCGATTTGAGCATCGAGTGCCACTTCGCCGGCTTCTTTATCGTAATAGTATTCTTGAAGATCACAGTTATCTTCGTTGCCGTTGCCAAGACGTTTCATAATGCCACGGCACCTGTCTTGATATCCGTCCAAAAGCTCTTGGCCCAGCATCATGCCGATGGCCATGTTGAATCCGGGAAGAATTCGCCGCGATACGATGCCGTCTTTAAAGAAGCGGGCAAACCGCGAAATCAACAACCGGTTAAACGGCATCGATTTCGGCACGATTTCATCGGATTCTTTTTCGCGAGATTTGAGAAACTGATTGAAGGAGGCCTCGAACACGGTTTCGAGTGCGCCCATTTTTTTCTCGAACTCTTCATTTAGGTTCTCGATATCTTCAACGCTCAGCATGCCGCCTTTTTTGCCGGCTTCGAGCTTCAACCGGTCGGTAAATGATGTCACGACGGTCTGGGCGAGGACCTGGGAATGTTCTTTTGCCGTTTTTGGTGCCGGCGCGGGTGCCGCTTTTGCCGGTGCCGCTTTTTTAGCAACTTTCTTTTTGACTTTTTTCTTAACTTTTTTGACTGCTTTTATGGGCGCTGGTTGCTGCGGCGGTGCCTCGGTGCCGTCTTTATCTTTAGCACCATAGACCCGGCCTGAAGCCCCGCGGGTAAACTTCACGGCCTGTTCGTTGCTGGCGTCCTGCTGGTCGGGTTCTTTTGCCATAGTGGGGTCAGAATATTGGGGCTCGGCGTCAATTGCCAGCATACAATCATGGGCGCTGTTTCACCATATACATTCAGATAGGTTAGCAGGCCCGGTCAAGCATCTCGATCAGGCGGCGAATGGCTGCGCAGGCTTTTCGGCCATAGCGGTGTTCAATTTCCCGGGAACCGTCGTCATGGGCGAGTTTGTCGCGAAAGTCGAAGAAGAGAGCGCGAAGAATCTCAATTAGCCCGGCCTGTTTGAGGGTCCATTGATCGATATTCGTTCCTTCGAAAGCATAATCCTCCGGCGGGGCAAGATTGAGATTGATCAAATTGACCAGCCATTGAACGCGCCGGTCGGCATCGCGGAAGGACCAAGCCACCACCGCCATAAGGTCGTCGACTAAATCATTAATGACAGGATCGTTGTAAAATTCGTTCCAACTAAAGTCCTGGCCCTTTTCTTCCCGGACATTTTTAAGAATGTTTCGTCCGGCAACTTGGCATTGCTGAACGAATTCAGCACCGGCAAGTTGTTCAAGAGCGAGCATCAGCCCGGGCAGAATACGGCGTGATACGGCACGGTCTTTATCGAGTGATTCATTGGGCGGGAACAAATGCGAGAACCGCTTAACCAGAACCCGTTCGAAGGCGCGTTTGCGGGATTCGCCGTGCTGTTCAAGCGTGACTTCATCGAGC
>CALINB010000004.1 GCA_938045325.1 uncultured Rhodospirillales bacterium
CAGGCGGGCCCGGTCGTCTCCATCAGGGATTTTTTCAACACTCGGTCCGGCTGGCGTTGGCTTATTCATATGGGCAGTGTGGCGTGTGATCGAAATTCAGGCAAGCCACTCCTTCGTGAGCAACCGGCCCCATTAAAACCATGGAATACACAAGTCATTCAAATACTTGTAGACTGACTCCTGTTCGAAATACATAAGATGACCGATTCATCTGACTGCCCCCACTGAGAGAAAAAAACCGATGGCCGAACCGGAAACCGCAAATGAACCGATTGCTGAAAACGGCCGCATGACGCCTCTTGGCGAACGGACCTTTCTCGGCAGCCGCCGGGTCGCAACCCGGGTGCGTCTGTTCATTATGATGGCCCTGATTACAATCGCCGCAACGGGCGGGCTGTATTACTTTGCCGATACTTTGCAACGAACAGCCGACCGACAAATCGCCGATGCCGCCTCCATTTCCGAAACCGCCGCGAAAATTGACAAGCTGATTTGGCAACTCAAAAGCGTCGAGAGTGATTATACCCAAAACCGAGATGCCAAACACATCGGCGTTTATCAAAGCATCGTTAAATCATTAAACACACATTTAACGGCGCTCGAATCCATTCAAGCAACAAAAACGATCAAGGAGCACATCGCTACCGTTCATGACGGCATCGCCCAACACACGAAAGCCTTCGAACGGCTGACGAAGAACGACGATGAGAAACTCAATGCCGAAGTCCGCAAATTTACCAGTCGGCTTAATACGTCCGCCAAGGCCATCGAAATACAACTGACAAAAGCCAACGTTGCCAGCTTGAATGACTCCTTCGCCCATGCCCGTCAATCCGAAGCCCGTTTCAAGGCGTCCGGCGCCACAGCCGAACTGCAGGCGCATGCCAAGCAACTGGATGAATTTAAACGCCTGCTCGCAACCGCGCCGATTTCGCAAGACGAGCGCGGCGTTTTTGAGCGACTCATGCAAGCCTATCAAAACGACATAACGGCCTTAGCGAAAGTTAGGCTGTCGGCGCAATCCCCGGCAGTGCGCTTGGATGAAATATCCGCATATTTGCTGCCGAGCTTAAACGGCATCACCGAGTTTGCCGCACGTCATGCCGCCGTCGTTCAAGACGAAACGATCAAACTCAAACAGAAAGCGCAGATGACAATGATCGGCGGAACCGCTTCAATCTTGATCTGGCTTACGGTCTTCGGCGTCATTCTGATGCAAAGTTTGACCGCACCCGTGCGCAATATGGCGCGCGCCGCCGAAACACTGGTGAAGGGTGATCCCAGCGCCCGCCTGCCGGCGCTCGGCAATCATGACGAGATCGGCGAAGTCGCTCGTGCATTAAACATCCTCAAAGAAACAATAGCGGAAGCCGCGCACCTGCAACGGCAGCTTACGACGACACGAACATCGCTCAATCAGACCGAAAAAAATCTGGCAGACGCACAATCGAAACATAAAGCGGATCAAGAATCGGCCGCCGCGGTTCTCCGCCAGGTCCGGGCCGAGGCCGAACAAACCCAACAAGCGCTTGAAAAAGAACTCGCCTCGGTTAAAGAAAAAGCGAAACAAGAAGCCGCAAAACGCGTGGCACCGCCTCCACCTCCATCATCGCCGCAACCGCCCGCCGAACCCAAACCGGCAGCGCCCGCTTCCGTCCCGGCGGTGCGCGAGGAGCCGATCGAAACCATCGCCGCGTTAAGCGATCGGTTGGCGCAATCCAGCCAAACCGCTTCGGCGGCGGCGTTTGAAGCTGAACGGACCAGCGCCCTCATCCGCGGCTTGAATGAAGCAGAAACCCAGTTGGAGAAAATCGAACCACTGATCCGTTTGATCGGCAAAGAAACGAACCTTCCTGCCGCCAATGCTGCGAATACGGGCAAGGATACCCACAGTAACCTTGTCGCGCTTACCTCGGAAGCGAACGGAGAGGAACAACCGGATCATCGCAAACGGCTCGAAACCATTCGTAAAGCCGCGATCCAGGTGCTTCAGGTTGTGCGGACCATTAACCGAACCATGGCCGACGCCAAAGGGGCTGCCCTGGAAATCGCAGCGGCAAGCTCGGCGGGCGCGCTTGAAATTACGTCGGATCTCTTGGAGCAATCGGAAAATTTACGCGGCATGCTGAACAATCTGATCGGCAAGCTGCACAGCACGACACCACCTGAGCAAATCACACCGCCGAAACCGACACCCGCTCCAACACCAGCCGCAAAACCAATGCCGAAACAAACATCGAATCCAACACCGGCACCGAAGCCGAAGCCAAAACCAACCGTAACGGCACAGCCTCAACCGGTATCGAAACCGACCGCGAACAAACCACCCAGGGCTAGACCCGTGGTCCGCCGGCAAGTCGTGCGGCCAAAACCGAAAAGTTAAGACACCGAATTTCCGGTATTATGATTTTCGCAAGACGGCAACACCGGGCAATTCTTTGCCCTCAAGCCATTCCAAAAACGCGCCGCCCGCCGTCGAGACATAGGAAAAATCTTCAAGAACGCCGGCATGAGCCAAGGCCGCCACGGTATCACCGCCGCCGGCGACACTGGTGAGCGTGCCTTCTTTTGTTAAACGCGCCGCCGTTTGCGCCGCCGCGTTGGTACCGGCATCGAACGGCGCCGTTTCAAATGCCCCCAACGGTCCATTCCACACTAACGTCTTACACGCGCCAAGATGCTTATTCACAACGTCGACCGATTGCGGTCCGACATCGAGGATCATTTTATCCGACGGCACGGCATCGACCAGAACCGTCTCGGTCGCAGCACCTTCTTTGAACTCGGTGGCAACGACGGCATCAACGGGAATGACGATTTCGCAGCCGTGTTTTTCGGCCTGCGATAAAATGGCCGTTGCCGAGTCGGCCATATCGGCTTCGCATAAACTTTTTCCGACGTTCACACCTTGGGCATGCAAAAACGTGTTCGCCATCGCGCCGCCGATGATCAGCACATCGACCTTGGCCGAAAGATTGCCGAGCACGTCGAGCTTGGTGGAAACCTTTGCGCCACCGACGACGGCGGCAACGGGATGTTCAGGCTGCTCCAGGGCACCCGCCAAGGCCTCCACTTCCGTTTGCATCAAACGCCCGGCGGCGGCGGGCAGTAATTTCGCGACGGCCTCGGTTGAGGCATGAGCGCGGTGCGCCGTTGAGAACGCATCGCTGACATAACAATCGCCAAGGGCTGCTAACTTCGCGGCAAAGTCCGCATCATTTTTTTCTTCGCCAGCGTGAAACCGTAAATTTTCGAGCATGGCGAACTCACCATCGCCCAACGACGCCACTAAAGCTTCGGCTTCATCGCCAATACAATCGTCGGCAAATTTGACGGTGGTGCCACCTAAGGCTTCGGATAAGGCATCGGCAACGGGGCGCAGGCTCATTTCCGGCACGACTTGTCCCTTGGGCCGGCCGAAGTGGGTTATCACTATCACCCGCGCACCATTTGCGGACAATTCCTGCAATGTCGGCACCGTACGTTTGATCCGGGTTAAATCGGTTACCCTGCCGTCCTTCATGGGTACGTTGAAATCGACCCGCACCAGGACACGCTTTCCGGCAACGTCTAAATCATCAATGGTTTTAAAAGCACTCGCTTGGGGTTTATTCATGGTCTGGATTTCTCAATGATTGTTTATCGGCAGAATGGCCATTAGGCTGAAACCGTGTTATCCCCGGATGTTCCGGTAAACGCAAGCCCGGCAAGACGGCCCCAAGCGCATTGTGGTAAACACTAATAAAAACAGGGCTTTCTCCCCTGGTCATGGAGGCCTTGAGCCGTTACCCTATCCGAAAGAAGTAACCCCACAGGCTGGACATGGCAGAAACCAACCCCTTTCCGCTACTCTCCGTTATCGACACGGCGCGCATCGTTCGTGAGCTCGAGCAGGCTCTGGACGATCACCGCGACTGGATCAAGGCACTGGTTGCCGAGATGGTTTGCCGGACGAAGCCAAATCCAGCGGACCTAGAGCCGGATGCGCACCGCAAAGGCCAGTTCAGCCATTGGTTTTCGAATGAAATTAATCCTCACCTCAATGACCATCCTGACTTCGCGCGCGTTGTCGAACTATTTGAAGTGATGCACGAAGAGGCCCGTCAGTTGCAACTGCTGATTAAAGACGGCAAGGACATTTCGCCCAATCAATACCAACACTTTCTCAACAGCTCGGACATGTTCGTCCGCCAATTGAGAGCCCTGCATACCGATGCGCGATCACTGCTTAGCGACACCGATCCGCTGACCGGCGTTGCCACGCGTCAAGCCATGTATGCCCGCCTCGAACAGGAACAACAACGTTCAAAACGGAGCGGTCAGCCCAGTTCCATTGTGATGGCCGATGTCGACCGCTTTAAAGAGGTCAACGACACCTATGGCCATCTTGCCGGTGACAAAGTTCTCCAGGCGTTTGCCCATTATTTGCTCGATCATTTACGGCCTTACGACCAAGTGTACCGCTACGGCGGTGAAGAATTTGTACTGTTGTTACCGAACGCGACGCCAGAACAGGCCAAACGAATCATCGAACGTGTCCGCCGTGGCTTGATGAACCAACGCACCCGTATCGGCAACGGCAGCGTCGTTCAAATCACCGCTTCGTTCGGTATTACACAGCTGATCTATGATATTTCTTCGAAAACCGCGATCGAGTATGCCGACCGGGCCATGTACGAATCCAAGCGTTCGGGCCGCAACCGGCTTCGCATCTGGGAAGAAACGCTCGACAAATCAAACAAAGAGAAGTCTAAGAAAACAGCATCGCTGTAGCTTCTACGGCTTTAATGCCTTTGCTTTTGCGCGGGCCTCGTCGGCCTTTTCTTTTTCACCCAACACATCGTAAGCGCGTGCGAGGCGCAACCAGCCCATCCGATCATTCGGATTTTCTTTTAATCTGTCGGCCAGCCGTTGCACCATGGAACGAATAAACGCCGCGCGTTCTTGCGCCGTCATTTCTCCGGCGGCACGGATATCCTCCGCCGTCGGACCGCGCATGGGCGCTACAGATTCTGGTGAAGACTGTGGTGTGGACTGTGGTGTGGACTGAGGTGGAGACGATATTGTTTTTTGCGGCTTCGTCTCCGCCACCAGTTTTTGAATCTCCGCCGACGGTTTCACGCGGGCCGGATCGACACCCAGCTCTTTGACCGCCCGGGCGATTTGGCCGTCGATCATGGAGCGCCACGGAGCATCCGGCGCGCTGATCGCCCGCAAATCAACCCAGGCCTGCAGGGCTTTTTTGATTTCACCTTTTTGGGCATGCGCCAGGCCCAGGTAATACCGGGACTTGGCATCCCGCGGATTGCGGGCAACCGCGTCGGTGAAAATCTTATAGGCCTCATCGGTGACGACGGCGCCGCTGGCAGCGGACAACGCTTCGGCATAATTAACCGCGATGTCGGGGTTATTATTCCCCAGTGCGATCGCCTTCCGGTAAGCCGCGACAGCTTGGTCGTACTGTTCAAGGCGCATGGACGTTCGCGCGAGCAACAGCCAGCCCTGAATATTATCGGGCTGACGTTTGAGGCGTGCCTTCAATCGTTCCAACAGTTCACTGACCGATAAACCGGCAATCGTCTGCTTCTTATCTTGTTCCATTTGACGCGAAGCGAACGGAAAATCCGGGACCGACGGTGAGCCGAGAATGCCGTACATTGCAAACGAGCAGACCGGGACAAGTATGACGGCGATCACCGCGAAAACAGTACGGCCCTTGGCAAACGGTTGCGATGATGTTGTTTCGCTGTCCGATGCCGCCAAGATGCGTCGTTGCACCTCAAGCCGGGCCGCTTCGACTTGGTCGGCATCCAAAAGGCCGCGCTCATGATCACGCTCGATTTCGTCCAATTGATCCTTATAGACGTTGAGGTCAAATGCGGCGCGCGACACAGTTGCCGCATCACCGGCCCCTTGTCTGTCACGCAGCAAAGGCCACAGCAGGCCGGCAACAACCGCAGCCGTCAACAAACCGATAATAATCCAGAGCGCCACCATTAATTTTGCCCGTTCAACAGTTTTTCAAGCCGCTTTTTATCCTCATCGCTCAACGGGGCGGCTGTTTGCGGAGATGCCGATGCTAATTTACGGCGGCGAAAATACATCAAATAGGCAATCACACCGGCGATAAACGCCAACGCGGGACCGACCCACAAAAGAAACGTGCTCGCCTTAAACGGCGGCTTGAGTAGAACAAAATCGCCGTACCGCGAAACCACATAGTCAATCACTTGGTCATTGCTATCGCCGGCTTTAATGCGCTGGCGCACTAAAAGGCGAAGGTCGCGTGCCAACTCTGCATCGGAATCATCAATCGATTGGTTCTGGCATACCAAACACCGTAAATATTGACTGACGTCCCGGGCGCGGGATTCCATCGCCGGATCTTTCAAGACCTCGCTGGGATTAACCGCCAAGACCGGCGCCGACATCAAACCAACCAATACGGCAATACACAGTAACTTCATGAAGCGCCTTTCGCTTTTTCTTGATCGCGCCGCAGCTGTTCCACAATGGGACCGATTATTTCATTCCAAATCTTATATGTCAGCGGTCCGGTGTGCTTGTATCGGATGATTCCTTGATGATCGACAACAAATGTTTCCGGCGCGCCCGTAACGCCGAAGGCAATGGCCGCCATGCTTTTCGGATCATCACCGATCCGCGTGTAAGGATCACCAAACCGCTTAAGCCATGCCGGGCCATCGTCACGGTTTGCTTCACGCCAATTGATGCCATAAATCGGAACGACATTAGATTTACGCAGTTCCATCAAGAACGGATGCTCGACTTTACATGCGACACACCAGGAGCCGAAAATATTAACCAGCGTCACCTGATTTTTAAGATCCGCTGTTGAAAATCCCGCCGGTGATCCTTTGATGGGCGCTAATGCAAGCGCCGGAACCGGCTGGTTGATGAGGACAGATGGGATAACGCGGGCATCCCGCGTCAGGCCAAACGCAAAATAAATCACCATCACCAGGAAAACGGCCAAGGGGATAAAATATAAAGCGCGCTTCATCGATAAACGCTTCACTGTGCCGCAGCGGCCCCTTCGACGGGCCGGCTGGTTCTCGTCGGTGCGCCGACGCGATAACGCCGGTCGGATAAGCTGAACGCGCCACCCAACACCATTAACATCACGCCGATCCACATCCATAGAACCAGCGGGTTAAAATACAACCGGGTGACATACGCACCATTTGTTCCTTCCGGATCACCAATCACCGCATAGAGGTCACCCCAAAGCGTCGGATAAATCGCCGCCTCCGTTGTCGGCTGATTTTGCACCACATACAAACGCTTTTCCGGTGACAGGGTCACAATATCCTTGCCGTCTTTTTTTACCTGAAATGTCGCCCGGTCCGCCCGATAGTTCGGCCCATCGACTTTCTTCACGCCTTGAAACACATATTCATATCCGGCGACGGTCGCCGATTGGCCCGGCGATAATGTTTGAATGCTTTCGATCTTCCAAACACCGGCGCCGGTGACGCCGGCGATGGTAATCGCGAGCCCGGCATGGGCGATGGTCATACCCCAGGCCGCGCGCGGCATCCGACCGAGACGGCGCAGGCTTTCGCGCCAAGGCACGCGGAACAAGTGAATGCGTTCGGCAAGCTGAACCATCGTGCCGGCAAACAGCCAGGCTGCGATTGCGGCACCGATCAAGCCGTAAACGGCGCCTCCTTGCAACCACCAAGCCACGATGGCCATCAAAGCAGCGGCAAAAAACGCAAACCACAACCGGTTCAGAACCGGTTTTAAATCGCTCCGCTTCCAGGTCAGCATTGGACCAGCCGCCATGGCAACCAGCATCGGCAGCATCAACGGCACAAAAGTTGCGTTAAAAAACGGTGCGCCGACCGACACCTTGCCCCCGCCCATCGCTTCGAGCATGAGCGGATACAACGTGCCGAGCAAAACGGTCGCAGCGGCGGTCGTCATCACGAGGTTATTAAACAACAAGCCGCCTTCGCGGGAGATCGGCTGAAACAGTACGTCGCTTTTCAGACCGGGACCGCGCCAGGCAAACAGGATTAACGAGCCGCCCGTGACGATCACCAACAAGGCCAGGATAAATACACCCCGGGACGGGTCGGTAGCGAAGGCATGCACGGAAGTCAGCACGCCTGAGCGCACGAGGAATGTGCCCAGCAGACTTAAAGAAAATGTGACGATGGCGAGAAACACGGTCCAGCCTTTCAAGGCGTCGCGTTTTTCCACCACGATGGATGAATGCAATAATGCGGTGCCCGCAAGCCATGGCATGAAGGACGCATTTTCAACCGGGTCCCAAAACCAGAACCCGCCCCAGCCGAGTTCGTAATACGCCCACCAGGAACCCAGCGCGATCCCGCCAGTAAGGAAACACCAAGCCAGTAACGTCCACGGGCGCACCCACCGGGCCCAGGCGGCATCGACCCGGCCCTCGATCAGGGCGGCGATGGCAAACGAAAACGCCATCGAAAAGCCGACATAGCCGAGATAAAGCATCGGCGGATGCACCGCGAGGCCGAAATCCTGCAGCAGCGGATTGAGGTCCTGCCCGTTGGCCGGTGGCGGAATGATCCGTTCAAACGGATTGGACGTCAGCAACATAAATAAATAAAAACCAACCGCGACCATTGCCTGCACGGCAAGCGCACGAGCGCGCAATCCCGGCGGCAGATTATTACCGAACATGGCCACCAAGGCGCCGAATAAAGACAGGATCAACACCCACAGCAACATCGATCCTTCGTGGTTCCCCCAAACACCGGAAATTTTATAAATCAGCGGTTTGGCGGTATGGGAATTGCGAACGACCGTCGTGAGAGAAAAATCCGATGTAACGAAAGCAATCGTCAAGCACGCGAAGGCAAAAGTAATCAGTAAAAATTGTAATATCGCCGCCGGTTGCGCGACCGACATCCAAAGGGAATCACGCCGCTCGGCGCCAATCAACGGAACGCTGGACTGCACGACGGCGACAAACAGCGCCAACGTCAGGGCGAAATGTCCTGCTTCGGCAATCATTTTTGCTGACCGCCTTTCCACTGACCGGCTTTTTTGATGGCATCGGCAACTTCCGGCGGCATGTATTTTTCATCATGCTTGGCCAATACTTCTTCAGCCTTGAATTCATTTCCAACCATGCGCCCTTCGGTGACAACGCCTTGGCCCTCGCGAAACAAATCCGGTAATATTCCTGTATAAGTTACCGGTATGGCATTGGCCGTATCGGTAATGCGGAACGTCACAACGGCATTAGCCTTTTTGACCACACTGCCCTTCTCGACAAGACCGCCCAATCGCAGGCGGCGGTCCAGCGGCACTTTTTTGGAGACGATATCGCTGGGGCTGTGAAAAAAGACAATACTTTCTTCAAACGCACTTAACACCAACGCTGTTGCCGCACCCAGCAACAAGAGCGCGATCAAGACGAAGGTCAATCTTTTATGTTTTCTCTTCACGAATTACAGCCCAATCAGTCGATGGTACACTATATGCCGTTTAGACGTTGGCAAGGCATAAACAAAAATTCAACAAATTGCCACGCTCCAAACGCCCCAAACCTTCTTGGGACTATAACGTTTTGGTCATTGATTGATGAAAATTTATTTATCGCTGAGTATCGTCACGGTCTGCCGATAGATGCGCAACCATAAATCACCGCCCCGGCGATTACCAACGGCGATCAATTCATCGGCCCGTAACCGCGCTTGGCGCGGGGCATCACGGCCGTATTTTTCGACAAAAATTTCCGCAGAACTATGAATCTGCAATATTTCTGTTTTATGATCTAAAGGACTTGATTCCGAGGTCATCGGCAATATCTCATCGTCAGCGAACTATTCCGAGCGCTACTTGAAAGCAATATTACGAATTTCGCATTGACCGAAATCAAGGTATGGTATTCGGTATCTACTGGGGGATTACATCGTGCCCACGCAACACACGAACGCAACTGGTCCAAACTGCTTTACCTGCCAAGTCCGGGAAAAGACCGAATGGTGTGTGCTGGACGAAACAGAATTGAACCTGATTAACGCGGGCAAGGTCAGCAGAAAATATCTGCCGGGCGAGACAATTTTTTCTGAAGGCGATTCGAGCGAGGGTATTTATTGCATCGAATCCGGTCTTGTTGGTGTCCGAAAATCGGATGCGGACGGTAATTCCGTTCTTCTGTTTCTTGCCTCTCCCGGTGATACCGTCGGATACCGGTCATTACTCGCCGGCGAAGAACATAAATCCAGCGCCGAGGTACTTGAACCGAGTACAGTTTGCTTTATCGACCAAACGACCGTTCGGGAATTGCTGACGCACAACCCGTCACTTGGCCTACGATTTCTCCAACGGGCCTCAAAAGATTTAGGCGATGCCGACGAACGCATTCTTCACAATGTATCGCTTTCGGTGCGCGCACGGTTTGCCCATCTTTTACTGGTGTTAATTGACCAGCACGGATCAAAATCGGATGACGGCTCTTCTAATTTAAATTTACCGTTATCGCGTCAAGATTTAGCCGCGATGATCGGCACAAGTCCGGAAAGCATGTCGCGCACCATTAAAAAACTTGAAGATGACGGTGTCGCAAAATTCTCTGGCCGCTCGGTTCATATCCCGACACTGGAGAACCTCTTAAGCGAAATTGATCCGGAAGCCGGCCTTTAGCTTTAATACAGTCAGGAATTAAGGATGGTTACCTCTACCTTTATTGCCGTCGTTCTCGTTTCGCTGACCGTCCTTATCCATTACGAGTCCCTGCGTCTCACCGCCAACATCATCCCAAAGCTGAATATCCCGGCCCGAACGCGCATTATCGTTGTCATCATGGGCGCCTTCATCGCGCATATTATTGAGATCCATGTATACGCCGCTGCGTATTTTTTAATGGCGACGCAATGGGGTTTGGGCGAGTTGAAACATTTTACCGGCGCCATCGACGGCAACTTTGACGACTATATTTATTATTCGATGGTGAGCTACACCTCACTTGGGCTCGGTGATGTGTGGCCGAAAGGCGGCCTCCGGCTGGTCACCGGCGTCGAAGCGTTGAACGGGCTTATTCTGATTGCCTGGACTGCCTCATTTACCTATCTCGCGATGGAAAAATTTTGGGTCCTGCCTCATTCACGGCGCAAAAAGAAATCGAAATAAACGATTTAATTTAATGCTCTGATTCAGAACGCTCCAATTGTTCCAGCATTCTGGATTGCGTTTTCAGGTTTCGCAGCGAGACGATTAACATCACCAATAATACAGCAGCGCTGATTAAAAATGCCGGCCAAACAAAAGCGCCGTAGCCACCCATATCAAAAAAATGACTCCAGTTCATGAGCGCTGCTCCTGTTGCGCCTGCTTCATTTGCAAAACACGCACTTTTTGTCCGATCAGTTCACCGCGCACACGCACCATCAACACCCAGCAATAGTAAAACGTGTAAGATCCCGCCATCAGCAGCAACGGTGTTAACATCGAAGCATCGATTGTCGGCCCGTCCATGCGGACAACGCTGGCCGGCTGATGCAGGGTATTCCACCAATCGACGGAAAATTTAATAATCGGAATATTCACAAAACCGACAATGGCCAAAATCGAGGCGGCTTGGCCGCCCCGGCGCGCATCATCGAAGGCGTTATGCAGGGCGATATAGCCGAGATACAAAAAGAATAAGACCAAAACCGACGTCAGACGGGCATCCCAAACCCACCAGGCCCCCCACATGGGCTTACCCCAAAGAGAACCTGTTATGAGGGCTAAAAACGTAAAACACGCACCGATGGGCGCACTTGATTTCGCGACCAATGTAGCAACGGGATGTTTCCAAATTAAGGCCGCAGCACTCATCGCCGCCATGACGCTATAGGCAAACATCGCCATCCAGGCCGCCGGCACATGAACGTACATAATCCGCACCGATTCCCCTTGCTGATAATCGGGCGGCGCCTTGAAAAGACCGAGATACAAACCACCAGCCAGCATCCCAATCGTAAGAGCGGCAAACCAGGGCGTTAAGGCCGTGCTTAAGCGTAAAAATCGGGTTGGATTGGCAAATTTATGAAACATGGAAAGTCATTTCAGAATAGATCAAAGCGTTATTCAAGCGCCTGGCGAATAGCCGCCGCGCTTGCCCAAGGGCATAGCGCTAATGAGGCCAGAAAAAAACCGGAAAGAATCAAAAGTTGCGGTTTTACCGCCAGGCCGTTCAGCGCACCGTCAATGGCGCTAACACCGAAAATCAAAACAGGGATAAACAACGGCAAAATCAACAACGACAGCAGCACCCCGCCCCGGCGCGCTCCCAATATCAACGCTGCCCCGATCGCGCCGATCAGGCTTAATGACGGTGTCCCCAAAAGAAGCACCAGCAACAACATCGCGACACCATCGGGGTCCATGTTCAACATCAAGGCCATCACGGGTGCCGCCACGATCAGCGGCAATCCCGTCGTCATCCAATGGGCGGTCACCTTGGCCAGCACGCTCATTTCCAACGGCAACGGCGCGAGCGCCAGCAGCTCAAGGCTGCCGTCCTCGAAATCGGCTTGAAACAACCGTTCCAGAGCCAGCATCGCCGCTAAAAGAGCGGCAACCCAAATGATACCCGGGGCGATACGCGCCAAAATATTCGGCTCCGGTCCGACGCCGAACGGAAACAACACGATAGCCAGTACAAAAAAGACCAGCACCATCAGGCTGTCCATGTGCTGACGGAACGCGAGATTCAATTCGCGTTTAATGACGTGCCCAAATGCTGTCATGACACCGTCCTCGCGGTAAAATCATCAAGAGATAAACTTTGCATATCCCCGGGGATATCACGGGCATGGGTCGCGAGCACAGTCATGCCGCCACCGGCACGGTGCTCGCCGATCACATCGGCGAGAATTTCGGTCGAGCGGGCATCAAGGGCATTGGCTGGCTCATCGAGCAGCCACAACGGCGCCGGGGCCGCCAGCAATCGGGCCAAGGCCAGCCGGCGGGTTTGCCCCGCCGACAAATAACGCGCCGGCAGATTTGCTAAATGGCCGATCTCAAACCGGGCCAAGGCCTGATCAACCCCAAATCCATCCTGCGATGGGCGCAAGCGGGCCCAAAACCCCAAATTTTCACGGACGCTTAAAGCCGGTTTGACCGCATTGCCGTGACCCACGTAATGAAGTCGCGCGCCGTGCGCGTCCGGCTCGTCGGCGGTATTTTCCTGACCCCACATCACCGATCCCGACTCGGGCTTCAGCAATCCCGCCATCAAGCGCAGCAAGCTCGATTTTCCACTGCCATTCGCGCCCTGCAGAATCAGTGCGTCACCTGAATGAAGGGCAAAATCGAGGCCGGAAAATACGGTCCGTTCGCCACGGATACACTGCAGTTGGGAGCCGGTAAATGTCGTCATAAACTGCCCAGGTCGTCATTTCTAAGCCGGGCTGACCGTAATCGATCTCACCTGTAAAAAGAAGACCTGCTTGAAGCCCCTTGCAAATCCTTGTCCCTCCATCAGGCTCTTGTCACGTACAAGCCGCATATACAGGGCTCCTCACGCATAATTGATAAGACGGGGTGGTCCATACCCCTGTATTTAGAGGGAAGAAACAGCCAAAAAAATTAACTAGGACGCTTAAGATGGGACGGCCCAGAGAATTTGATAAAACTGAAGCGCTCAGCAAAGCCACCGAGGTATTTTGGCTTAAAGGCTACGAGGCCTCCTCGCTGAAAGACCTCATCGACGCCATGGGCATCAGCAAAAGCAGTTTTTACGAAACTTACGGCTGCAAACAGGATCTCTTCCTCTCCAGTATCGATCACTACGCAAATACGGCCTTAAAAGACATGGCCCTCATGCTGGAATCCGATATGCCGGGCCGGGAAGCCATCGCCCAGGTATTTCTGCACACGGCGAACCGGTTTATCACCCACGCCACCCCGATGGGTTGTCTCCTGAGCAACAGCGCCGCCGAATTGGCCCCCGATTGTGAGCCGGCCAAAAATAAAGTCGTTGGCTATTTTCAACGTGCCGAAGAGGCCTTCACCAAAGCTGTCGAGCGGGGTCAGCAGGAAGGGACGATCACGACCGATCAAGAAGCCAAAGCGTTGGGCCGGTTTTTGGTCTCAAGCATGAACGGCTTGCAGGTCGTCGGCAAAGCCAACCAGGACGAACAAACCCTGAAGGACATCGTGACCACGATCATTAAAGCACTCGATTGATTCTTAAAGAAAATATTACCCTTCCGTTCGGCCCCATCTAAGCACAACACCACCTCATTCAAAAAAATTACGCCCGTGACCGACGTCACAGACGCGCGCAACTTTGCCCGCTAAAACATGATTGCAGGTTAGGAGATACGCCATGTTTATTCGGACCCTCGATCAACGTTTATCTTCACAGGCACCATTCGTCAGTAAAGCGGCACAGGTTGTTCCGTCCACCACACGGCGGCGGCATTATTATCCGTTACGCATTCTGGCGCGGGCATTTACCGTGATCGGCGTGGCAACTGCCGTTTATGCGACGGCTCTTATCAGCCTCTCGTTTCATAGCGGAATCATTGCGTTTTAACGTCACTATCATGAGCAGCCGCTATTAAAAATTTTAGTAAACCAAATTAAGAAGAGACCAAGACCCATGAGAAGTATTCGCCAATTTATATCGGCCCTATGCCGGCTTCTCGGCATTCACCGATACACAGGCAAACGAAACCGGTTGCCGGTTGTCGTCATCATGCCGCCGTCCCTGCGGTAAAAAAATTTCCTTCGATGTGCATTCCTCCCAAGATGCATACCAAAAGCAAAAAAAGCCGGGCGCCATAAGGTGCCCGGCTAAGTTTCGGCATGTTGCCGATCTTGGGGACCAGAGAGGGGAGTCTCTGGGTATGTAGATCAGGAAGGTCTACACAATGATCAATATAGGAATGAATTGTGGCAATTTTATGCCCAAGTTAAATATTTTTTTAGGCTGGAATTAACCGGAATTCAGCGCTTTTGACCGACCAGGCACCCGGCCAGAAAACCCGTGGTGCAAACCAACAGCCCATAAACATTAACACCGAGATCGTCGGCGTATTTTCCACTGCCGATATCGATCCAGGCCGGAAAAATAGCCGCCCCCGTGGCGCTCTCCAGCGTAACCAAGACACCCAAAACCAGCCCGGGCCAGAAAGCAAGATGGAAACTAACCGGGCCCGCACCGGGCACGAAGGACAATAAAAAGATTGGCGCCAAACCCATCACCATGGTGCCCGATATCGTTGTCGCGGCGATAATCGCCGGGCCGATTTGATCACCAAGATAAATACCCAACAGCGGAATATTCCCCAAAACGGCAATCGCAATGATGCCGTAACGGCCCCAGCGCATGTGCATTTCATTGGGCGTCCCGGTTTGTTGCGGCAGGTCCCGGGCAAACAGCTTCGCCGTGCTGGCAAATGTAGAATCGAGCGTCGAGCCCGCGCTTGTCAACATAATGGCGTTGGTCATCAACAGCAGCGGCAAACCGAGCTGTGCCGGCACGCTTAAAGTCGGGTTGCCGCTTAAGTTATTGGACAAGGCGTATAGGCCAACAAATCCAAACAAGAAGATGAATCCACCGGCGATCAGACCGGCAAGCACGAAACCTTTCAGCATGACCTTGGGCGACGTAATAAAACCGCGATCGGTCAGAACCGGATCATGGAACGGATAGCTCAGGACCTGAACCAAGGCGAGCGCGCAAAACGTCAAACCCGCCCAATGTACGGAATTGGAAACCTGTGGAATGCCTTTTTGCGCGATATCAGGCATGACGTAGACCATTACGCCGCCAAGCAAGACGGCGGCCAAAACCATTTGCGCGCCATCGGTCAACAAGCTGCCACGCAATCCCGTGCGCCAAGTGTAAAAAACGGTGAATACCGTCACTACTAAAACGGCTACCCAATAGGCCCCACTGCCCTCAGCACCGAAATAGAGCCCGGCAACTTTCGTGTTCGACCAAACTTCATTGAAAAGCCGTATCGCAATCGCGGCGATAAAAAGCTTGGCACACAAGGCACCATATTTACGCACCAAAAACGCGGGTAAGGAATCGTCACCGGCACGGGTTCTGATCATATAGATGGCGATACCGGCGGTTAAAAAGCTGAGATAATAAATCGCATAACCGATGGAACCTGTAATCCCGAAGGCATAAGCGAGGCCCGCCGAGTTGGCGATGGATTTTGCGAAAATCCAGGAGATCGCCGCACTGGCAATCAGCAGCCACAGGCCGGGGGCGCGGCCCGCATCACTGCCGCCATCGAAAAACCCGGCCGTCGTTGTTGAGCGCGGCGCCATCCACCACACCAACAGGCCGTAACCAAGCATTACCAGCCAGGGCAACATTGATGAGGTCATGAGAATTTGGCTCCAGGGAGAAATGAGCCCTGTTAAAAGCACATCTCATTCCATCGAAACAAGCCAATCGCGTTCACAAAACAGCGATGAACCCGGCACGGGCACGGCCAGCCGATTGAACGATCAGTCCAAAACCGCGTTTCAAGCCGAATACCGGCTATTTTTAGGGATCACCGAAACTTCACTCGCATGTGATTGGCAACCCGTGACTCGATGGCGTATGGTCCCCGTCATGATCACAATGATTCGTATTGCTGTTTTATTTATCGCCTTGGCGATTTCACCTTTGGTCCCGGCTTTCGAAGCGGCGGCAAAAGACAAGCAACCTATTGTGATCGAGCTCTATACGTCACAAGGCTGCTCGTCGTGCCCGCCGGCCGATAAATTTATGGGTGAGCTCATCAAACGTGATGATATCCTCGGCCTTACGTTTCATGTCGATTATTGGGATTATATCGGCTGGAAAGATCCGTTTGCACGACCGGAAAATACCGCGCGCCAAAAAGATCTCTCGAGCCGCCTCGGCCTGCGCCACATTTATACACCGCAAATGATCATCCACGGGGCGGTGAATGCAGTCGGCTCCAGCGAATGGGATGTCGAGCGGGCGATCAAACACACAAAAAATTATCCGCAAACACCGGTGAAACTAACCCATAACAAAGGTAGCCAGCTGAACATTTCGATCCCGGCCTCGGCGACGAAAGAACCGGCAAATATCTATATCATTGCTTATGATGATGTTCACACGACTTCGATCAAACGCGGAGAAAACAGCGGACGCAAATTAAGTTACTTCAATGTCGTGCGCGATATGAAGCATGTCGGCGATTGGTCCGGCGAAGCCGTCAGCTTAAATGTGCCGCTAACGGGAATGATGGCATCGGGGCGCAGCGCCTGTGCGGTTATTATTCAGTCGGAACGGTCCGGCCATATTTTAGGCGCCGCTGAAATTCGCCTGAATCACCCCAGCTAATTACTAGCTGATCTAACCCAAACCTTTTTCGATCACACGTGATAAGCGGCGCGCAAACGCAGCCGTATCGTCGATGGTTTCGCCTTCGAGCAACCGCGCCTGATCGAACAACAGTAACGCGGCCTCATTGAGGCCATCCACAGCCCCACTGTTTTCTTTAACGAACGCCGCCATCCGCGTGATTGTCGGATGGGCCGGGTTGATTTCCAAAATCCGTTTTGAGGCCATGCCCTCTTGCAGTTGATTGTGCTGGCGCAGCATTTTTTCCAATCGAATATCGAGATCGCCTTCATCGGCAACCAGGCAAACAGCACTTTCGGTTAGACGTTGCGAAGACCGGATATCCTTAACCTTATCGCCAAGGGCAACCTTCAAAGCGGCAATGAGCGCATCAACGTCCGCATCATCGGCTTGGTCTTTTTTATCATCTTTTGGTTTGCCTTCGGCATCCTTGATATTTGCCAGATCGGCGCCGCCTTGGGTAACGGACTTAAACGGCTTTTCCTGGTACTGGCCGACGCTCGGCACCCAAAAATCATCCACCGAATCATCAAGCAAAAGCACTTCGATGCCCTTGGCTTTAAAGCCCTCCAGTTGAGGGCTTTGACGAATACTCTCGAGATTCTCGCCGCTGATGGTATAGATCGCCTCCTGACCTTCCTTCATCGCGGCGATGTATTCATCGAGACTGACCAAGCCTTCACCCCGGGTTGAGTGAAACCGGCACAGCGGCAGAATTGCATCGCGGTTTGCCGCATCTTCGTACAGTCCTTCTTTCAGCACGGCACCGAAATTTTCCCAAAACGTTTTGTATTCGTCAGCACTTTTGTCTGCTTTCTTCTTTAATTCACCCAAAACGCGCTTGATGAGACCGGACCGGATTTTCGTGATTTTCGGATCGTGCTGAAATGTTTCGCGGCTGATGTTCAAAGACAAATCTTCCGAGTCCACGACACCACGCAAAAACCTTAAATAGCCCGGGATAATGCCTTCCGAGTCGTCTGTAATGAACACCCGTTTTACATACAATTTCACATGCAGCTTGCGCTCGGGGTTGAATAAATCAAACGGGCGGCTCGACGGAATGAATAATAAATTCGTATACGACAGCACGCCCTCGACCTGGTTATGGATCGTCAGCCACGGATCATCAAAATTATGGGAAACGTGATGATAAAATTCCGTGTACTGTTCGTCCTTAATCTCGCTTTTTGAGCGCGTCCAAAGTGCCGAGGCGGTATTGAGCTTTTCTTCTTTATCGCCTTCAGCCAAGTAAATCGGGATTCCGATGTGGTCGGAGTGGGCTTTAACGATGTGTCGCACCCGTTCAGATTCAATAAATTCCTTTTCGTCTTCACGCAGGAAAACTTTTACCGTGGTGCCCCGCTCACCCCGTTCGCTTTCCTCGATGGTGTATTCGCCCTTGCCGTCTGACGACCATAGCCAGGCTTTTTCATCACCGGCTTTACGCGTCAACACCTCGACCTTATCGGCGACCATAAACGCCGAATAAAAACCGACACCGAACTGGCCAATCATGGCGAGGTTCTTTTCCTCATCGCTGCCGTCCTGCGCCAGCTGATCGACAAACGCCTGGGTACCGGACCGCGCGATGGTACCGAGAGTCTCGGTCAGATCGTCCTTGTTCATACCAATGCCGTTATCGGCGATGGAAAGAATGCGTTTCTCGGTATCCGCTTCGAGAAGAATCTTGAATTCACCACCACCTTCAATCAGGTCTGGCGTGGTTAACGCCGCATAGCGCAAACGGTCGCAGGCGTCCGATGCATTTGAAATTAACTCGCGCAGGAATATTTCTTTGTGGGAATAGAGCGAGCGTGCGACGATATCGAGGAGTTTGCCGACTTCAGTTTCAAACGAATAAGTTTCTTTACTCATGATGTCCGATTTGTTGATTTCGTTGAGGCTGGTTCAGGGTGCATTAGACCCGGTTGCGCATGATATGTGTCATCACCGCAGCACCTGCAACCCCTTAATCTCGGGGTTTGAAAATGGTTGAAAATCAGTACGTTCAAGAGCGCGACCGGCTGCTCGCGGAAATCGACGAAGAGGCCGCCCAAACCCAGGCCTATACGGGCCGCAAGCAATTTTCGGCCCGGGTCATGAACGCCCTGCAAAAGGTGCCCAGACATCAATTCGTCGGCGCCGACCAGCACGACATGGCTTATCTCAACCGCCCTTTATCGATCGGCCAGGGCCAGACGATTTCACAACCCTACATCGTCGCCGTGATGACCGATCTTCTGGATATTACGCCCGAAGATACCGTTCTCGAAATCGGTACCGGCTGCGGCTACCAGGCCGCTGTATTGGCTGAAATCGCGAAAACGGTTTACTCGGTCGAAACGATCGAGGTGCTGGCGACGGCGGCGCGGGAGCGGCTTGAAGGCCTCGGCTGCAAAAACATTCACATACGCACCGGTGACGGGTTTTTAGGCTGGCCGGAATACGCGCCTTATGACGCGATCATCGTCACAGCGGCACCGCGCACCGTCCCACCCGCGCTGATCGAACAGCTCAAACCCGGCGGGCGGCTTGTTATCCCTATCGGTGAAGCGTTCGAAACCCAAACCCTCTATCGTTGCGTCAAAGAATCCGACGGTACACTGACCCAAAAACGCATGCTGCCGGTCGCCTTCGTACCGATGGTGAAAAACTAAGTCCGCAGTGCTAATCCGCGACGTTCCCCCTTGCCATTTCCGCCGAACGGCGCGAGTCTAGGGTCATGCAGATCGCGACTCAAAATCGTCGGGTCCTGGCCGTGCTCGGGCCGACCAATACGGGCAAAACCCATTTCGCGATGGAACGTATGCTTGGCCACGCGTCGGGCATGATCGGTTTTCCGTTACGCCTGCTTGCGCGGGAGAATTACGACCGCGCCGTGCGTCAAAAAGGCGCCGGCCAAGTCGCCCTCATTACGGGCGAGGAAAAAATCATTCCGCCGGGGGCAAAATATTTTCTCTGCACCGTTGAATCCATGCCGCAGGACCGCCTCGTGGCATTTCTCGGTATCGATGAGATTCAAATGTGCGCGGATCCCGACCGGGGCCATGTGTTTACCGACCGCCTCCTGCACGCGCGCGGCTCGGTCGAAACGATTTTCATGGGCGCGGAAACCATTAAGCCGCTACTCAAAAAACTGGTGCCTGAAGCGGAATATTTATCGCGCCCCCGGTTCTCGACCTTGACCTACACGGGGGCGAAAAAAATTACCCGCCTGCCGCCGCGCAGCGCCATCGTCGCGTTCTCCACCGCGGATGTCTACACCATCGCCGAACTGGTGCGCCGCCAGCGCGGCGGGGCCGCCGTCGTGCTCGGTGCCTTAAGCCCGCGCACGCGCAACGCCCAAGTCGAGCTTTATCAGAACGGTGAGGTCGACTACTTGGTGGCGACGGATGCCATCGGCATGGGACTCAACATGGATGTGAATCATGTGTCCTTTGCCGAAACCCGGAAATTCGACGGCCGCCACATCCGCCGGCTGCAACCGGCCGAGCTCGCGCAAATCGCCGGGCGCGCCGGACGGCACATGAACGACGGAACATTCGGCACGGCGGCCGATATCGCGATGCTCGATGCCGATGTGATCGCGCAAATCGAGAACCACGATTTCGATCCGCTCGATTTTATTTACTGGCGCAACCCCAAACTAAATTTCAACTCCATCGACCATTTGCGCAAAAGTCTGGCCAAGCGTTCCGACATCAAGGGGCTGGTGAAATCCCGCAAAGGCGACGATGAAATGATTCTGCAAAGCCTCGCCGGCCATCCCGACATCGCGCGCAAGACGACACAACCGGACACGGTGCGCCTATTATGGGAGGTGTGTCAGATCCCCGATTTCGGCGGCGTGTTATCGGACGGTCACGCCCGATTGCTGGCGCGTATTTATCGTTTTCTGATGGCCGATGGTTTCGGGGCCGGTGCAGGCCGGCTGCCCAACGACTGGGTTGCGGCACAAGTCGGACGGGTCGAACGGACCGATGGCGATATTGAAACACTGATCCAGCGCATCGCCAATATCCGCACCTGGACTTACATTTCCCATCGCGCCGATTGGCTCGATGATGCCCAGCATTGGCAGGAACGCACCCGAGCAGCCGAGGATCAACTGTCGGATATTTTGCACGAACGGCTCACGCAACGGTTTGTCGACCGGCGCTCCGCCCAACTCGTCAGCCGCCTGAAAGACGGGATCGACCTGTTGGCCGCGGTCAAATCATCAGGCGAGGTTATCGTCGAAGGCCATGCCGTCGGCAAACTTCAAGGTTTCCGGTTCACCAACGATACCGGCGGTATCGGCGCTGCCGCGAAGGCCGTCAGCAACGCCGCCGTCAAAGCATTGCGCAGCGAAATTCCCCGGCGCCTGCGCGCGCTTGAAGATGCGCCGGCGGACTCTTTCAGTCTCAATGATGAAGGCCTGGTGCTTTGGCACGATCAACCGGTCGGGCGATTGTCGCGCGGTGCCTCATACCTCAAACCCGCCATCGAACCGCTTCGGAGCGACCTCTTAGACGGCGAACAAATGCTGCGGCTGCGCCGCGCGCTGCTGGGATGGGTCAACAGCCATATTGCGGACCACTTAAAAGCTTTAACGGTTCTGCAATCACAATCAAATCTTTCTGGCGCCGCCCGCGGCATCATCTTTCAGGTCGCGGAAGGATTGGGCTCGATCCCGCGCAACACGGCACAAGAACAAATTCACGCGTTAAAACCGCAAGACCGAAAAACTTTACGCCGGCTTGGCCTCATCATCGGACGCTACAGCCTCTACATGCCGGCCTTGTTAAAACCGGCGGCTGTCGAAATGCGCCGGTTGCTATGGCTCGCCTTTCACCGGCCGCGCCGCCGCCCGCCGTTACCCCATCCGGGCCGGATTTCGCTGAAAATGACCGAACATGATCAGCCCGCATATTTCGAGGCTATTGGATTTTGTGTTTTTAAGACATCGGCTTTGCGCGCCGATATTGTCGAGCGCCTTGCCGAGCAAGTTTGGTCGCTGACGAAACAAGGACCGACAGCGCTCTCCATGGAAGTTCAAACCATGACCGGCTGCAACGCTGAAGACCTGAGCGTCATTCTGCACGCCTTGGGCTACAGGCGCGAGAATCAAGATGGCAATTTTGTTTTTCACCGCACGCCGAAACTATATCGACCCGCAACAAGCACACGTTCCGGACAAAATCAAAACCGAAAACGCCGGAATAAGCATCGCAAAAAAACGGATCATTCACCTTTCGCAAAATTAAAAACGCTTCAAAACAAGAAATAATGCAAGACGGCAGGCCCGAACCCCCATCCCAATTACGCATCGATAAGTGGCTATGGTACGCGCGCTTTTTTAAAAGCCGGTCTTTGGCGGCCAAACAGTGCAATGATAAACGCATACGCATCAACGGTGAGGCTGGCGTCAAGGCGCATCACCTGATTAAAGCCGGTGATGTCCTAACCTTTCCCAAAGGACCGCATATCCGCGTGATCAAAATTATTGCTCTCGCAACCCGGCGCGGTCCCGCACCCGAAGCACAAGCGTTATATGAAGACTTGGAGCCGCCGGTATCGCGCAAACAAAAACAATCGTCACAGGTTGCCGCGCGCGACCCGGGCGCGGGCCGCCCCACCAAGGCCGACCGGCGGGCCATCGACCGGCTGAAAAGCGATTTATAACTGAGGTTTAATTTGCCTTGGCAAAAATGACCGAAAGATTATTCGCGGGCATTTCAATATATTGTTGAAACTGAAGCCCTTCTTTTTGCGCTACTTCAATCACATCATCTAAATTTCGCACGCCCCATTCGGGATCACGGGATCGCAAACTTTGATCGAAGGCCGCATTGCTTTCGGCATAATGTTCGCCGTTAATTTTATACGGACCGTAAAGATACAAAATACCGCCGGCCTCTAAAATTCTTCCCGCTCCCGCCATCAATCCCAGGCACGACCGCCACGGCGAGATATGAATCATATTGATACACACAATGGCCGCGGCTTGTTCGATCGGCCAGGTGTCGGCGGCGGCATCCAACGCGAGCGGGGGCTTCATCAAAGGTGCCTCTGTTTTGGCCCAGGCGAGGATGCTTTTATGCATGTCGGTATTGGCATCGCTCGGCTGCCAGGTCAGGTTCGAAAATCGGGGCGCAAAATAAGCCCCATGCTCGCCGGTACCGCTGGCGATCTCCAACACGGTCCCCGCCGCCGGTAAAACCTGCTCAAGAACCTTCAGAATGGGCTCGCGGTTCCGCTGGACGGCGGTCGTGAATAACCGATCATCTTGACCTTGCTGACTCATGACCCAGGGGTACCTCCACAGTGATCCGCCCGCAAGGGCCGACTTCAAGGACCTGTGATATCTCCCGGTCTTGTCCCCTTATCGACGCTGTGATAGGCAAAGCCATGATCAAACGCCTCAAAGCCTTACTCACAGCGGATTTATCGCCTTCGCACGGGACATCCAAACATCCCGATGAAGCAATCCGGCTCGCGACGGCGACGCTATTGATCGAAGCCGCCATGATGGACGGCGAAACAGACGAGGCGGAAATCACCATCATTCAGGACTTATTGGCCGATTATTTCCAATTATCCGATGAAGAAGTCGCGGAACTCGTTGCTGACGGCGAAGCCGCGGCCCAGGATTCAGCCGAATTGTACGGTTTGACCCGGACCCTTAAAGACAATTTTGATCATGAAGAGCGCGTACAGATGATTGAAATGCTGTGGGAGGTAGCTTACACAGATGGGCGACTTCACCATTTGGAGACAAATTTGATCCGGCGGATTGCCGGGTTAATTTATGTGCCGGACCGGGAAAGCGGCGAGGCCCGGAAACGGGCCCAAGCCAAACGGGAAAACAAGCAGATCGACGCTCTTTGACAAAAGGAATTCAAGGGCGTTATAGACAAGAAAAAACGGAGAAACACTATGACTTACGTCGTCACAGAGAATTGCATCAAATGTAAACTTCAGGATTGCGTCGAAGTTTGTCCCGTGGATTGCTTTTACGAAGGTGAAAACATGCTGGTCATTCATCCCGATGAATGCATCGATTGCGGCGTGTGCGAACCTGAATGCCCTGTCGAGGCGATTATCCCGGACACCGAACCCGATCTGACACCCTGGCTGGAACTCAACGCCGAATATGCCGAAAAGTGGCCGAACATCACCCGCAAGGGCGAGCCGCCGGCAGACTGGGAAGATTGGAAAGACAAATCCGGCAAAAAAGAACACTTCAGCGAAAATCCGGGCGCCGGCGCTTAAGTTTTCATCGGTTACGAAACGAATTGTTCTGCCATGCCTCACGTTACGGCATGGCGGGGTACCTTTTATGACAATTTTGTGGTATATTCTTTCCGCTGGCTGAAAAGAGCCAATTATTGGCGGATGGTTTCGATTGTTCTGCCCACATCTTGAGAGGACAACCATTTAAGGGGGGCCTCCCCCTCTGAAGCCTCATTATGCCAGCGTTGCATCATTGCACGGCCCGGCAAGCCTTCTTTGCAGGAGGAATGTGGGATTTTACGTGTTTTCAATAAGTTAAAGAATGCTCTTGTGAGGGAGTGGTAAAAACATGGCTAAAAAGACGAAAGCCACGAAAAAGGCGGCCAAAAAGGCTGTAAAGAAAAAAGCTCCGGCCAAAAAGACAGCAAAAAAGGCCGCCAAAAAACCCGCTAAGAAAACGCCAAAAAAGGCAGCAAAAAAACCGGCGAAAAAGGCGGCCAAAAAGGCACCGGCAAAAAAACCGTTGAAAGCGGCGGCAAAACCCAAAGCGGCTCAGCCTGCCGCGCCGCAAGCCGCCAAACCGGCGGCCCCGGCACAAGCGACGCCATCCAAGGCCCCGCAAGGCGGCCTGCAACGGGGCCCCTACGGAGCCCCCTCTTATCCGAAGCCGCCGCCCGGCAAGCCGGTCGATTTTAAGGCTGGGGATTATGTCGTTTATCCGACCCACGGTGTCGGTAAAGTCACCGATGTCGAAAATCGCACCGTCGCCGGACACGAGCTCAAATTATTCGTCATCGAATTCGACCGTGACCGTATGACGCTTCGCGTCCCCGTGGCCAAAGCCCATACGTCAGGCTTGCGAAAACTGAGCACGCGAAAAATGATCGACCAGGCCCTTACGACACTCAAGGGCCGGGCACGGACCAAAAGAACCATGTGGAGCCGCCGGGCCCAGGAATATGAGGCGAAAATCAACTCCGGTGATCCGATCGCCATTGCCGAAGTGGTTCGCGACCTGCATCGTAATACCGGTCAACCGGATCAATCGTTCAGTGAACGCCAAATTTACGAATCGGCCCGCGATCGGCTGGCTCTTGAGCTAGGAGCCATCGAAAAAATCGATATCGAAAAGGCGACGGAAAAACTCGAAGAAATTTTATCCGGTTCTTAAAAAACGGAAACACGAAAACAAAAAACCCGGCACATCGTACCGGGTTTTTTATTGTGATACGGATCAACATGTCGCCGGATATTATTCCGAAATTATTTTTACCAACTGGCCGACACGCAACGGTTGGTTCTGTGCCAGCCCGTTCAACAACTGAAACCATTGCAAGCTATATTGCTCCAGCGGCTGACGCGACGCCAGGGACTGTACCGTGTCACCGGCTTTCACCGGCACGACTTTGATACGAAGCGGACGAATTTTTGCAGCCTTGGCGGCACTTAAGCGACGAAAACTGTATGTCGTATGGCGAAATACGTTTGAAAGAGATGCGGTCATATTCGGCGGGGTTAAAAAGGCGAAGCGAAAAATCAATCCGTCCTGCCCCCGAACGGCGATCAGGCGCACATCCTTGACGCCGCTTTGCAGGCGAACGCGGCTGGCGCCGGTATAGCCTTCCATGCCGTTGATAACGATCCGCTCGACTTGGCTTAGCCCCAAATTGCCGCCCCAATCCGAAACGACAAAACTGCGTAAATTATAAATTTGTTTTGCCTCGCGGCTTGGCACCATATCGAAAATGATCGCCGCACCATTCGGTCCGCGCGCAACGACTTTGTCCGGTGAATTAAACATCGTGAAATTCGGCGGTACGACGAATTCAAATCTCAAATCCGGGTGCGAAAACGTACGCCCCCGGCGCACGCCCTGCTCGCGGTCATCACCGAACGTCAATCCGTTTAATCGGGACAGATAGGCCACCCGTTCGATGCGCGGGTTGCGCACCGGAGCGACATTGGCCAGCCGCTCTGCCTGGGTAATTCGATCGGCCGTGCGCGGGTGGGTCGAGAAAAAGCTGAACTGGTCTGCCTCGCTGGCGCTGCGACCAGCCATCACCGCTTCCAATTGCGTATTGGCCTGCATCTTTAGAAAAAAGGTTTTCAACGCGCCCGGGTCGTACCCGGCCTTACTCATGTACCGGATTGCGAGAAGATCGGATTCGAGTTCCTGGTCACGGGAATATCCTTGCAAATAAAGCTGTGCGCCAAGCCCGGCGACTTGATTGATCGAGCCGCCGGCACCAGAACCGCTGGTCAAAACCCCCAGCAATGTGAGACCGATATTGGCCGCCATGGCTTGACTGTAACGTTCGGCACTATGGCGCGCCGTGACATGACCGATTTCATGTGCCAACACGCCGGCCATTTCCGCTTCGTTTTCGGCCAAAGCCAACAACCCTCGGGTGATATAAACGAACCCACCCGGCAAGGCGAAGGCATTGACTTTGGAATCGTTTAGGACGGTGATCGTAAAATTTAAATTCGGCATGTCGGAAACTTTGGCGAGCCTTAATCCGACATCCCGCACATACGCGTTAAAACGGGCGTCTTGATAGACACCACCGAATTCCTTGATGATCTTCGGATGCTCTTGGCGGCCGACTTGAATTTCTTCCTGCGGCGACATGAACGCAGTAAAGCTTTGTTCGCCGGTCGCCGGATTGACCGTGCAGGACGGCAGCCAAAAGATGGGAAGAATTAAAGCAGCCCGCTGAAAAAACCGCCGGGCACGTAATCCCAAGACCATGGCTATTTGTTCTCCTTTATCAATTCAATCTGCTCGGGATGGGAAACGTCGATCATGGGACCGTTCCGTTTGCGCAGCCATCCCCGAACCAAGACAGTTTTACCCTTTAACGCCAAAGGATCAATCCGGGCTTTTCGGAAATAACGACGGGCGCGCGGGCGTAACGTGATGGTAAAATCGTTTCGCCAATTTTTGCCAAAATTAAGGTAAACGCGGGTCCGGACCTTGGCCGTGTTTACGATGCGCCCCCGAACCAATTGAAACGTGCCGATATGCCCGGCGGCTTCTTCGGGGGTGCGGATATCATAAAACGGATGCCCCCAAATACCCCGTTTCGCCTGGCGCGCGGCCCGCTCAATTTTTAACATCGCGGCCACGCGAGACCGGTTATCGGGAAAGCTATAAACCCGGGCCATGCCGAGCCGCAGCATTTCACCTTGGACCCAATTATTGTCTTGATCGTAAATATGCGCCAACAAACGACGGTGCCGGTCCTGACGGCGGCCGCCGAAGCGGATGTGCAGCCGCTTACGCCGGATTAATTTTTCCAACGCTTTTTTGGACTCTTTCGAGAGCGGCCAGGCTTTGAACCCCTTACGGCCCAATGGCAGCTTCGGAGCCTGAATGCCCACCAACCGAATTTGGCGAACGCCGAACACCGGCTTTTGCAGCCTGATTGTGTCACCGTCGATAACCTCCCGAACGATAATTTTGCCGCCATCGACCAGAAGCTGGCGCGACGACTCCTTCGCATCGGCAACGGAAGCAACGATAGTAAAGGCGCAGTACAGCGCTGCGGCGCAAAAAGCGGTTATGAATTTTTCAAAAAGATTCAATGACAATTTTTCGAACCATACATCCATACGATCAGACAAAATCGTTTAATTTCAAAAAGCAACCCTGTTCATTCAAAACCGGCACATTATAATGTGCGCCGTGATTATCTCTATCTTCGTTTATCATTCGCCTTGCCTTTAAACTTAATTAAAAAGATGTCATCTTAAGGCCATGGACGCTTCTACTAACCGCCGCGAACTGTTTCCCAGTATTGAGCCTTTCGACCGTGGCATGCTTGTTCTCGACGGTCAGCATCATATGTATTGGGAGCAATCGGGCAATCCTACCGGAGAGCCCGTCGTGTTTCTGCACGGCGGCCCGGGTGCGGGCGTCAGCCCTATTCATCGCCGATTTTTTGATCCGCATCATTATCGCATTATCTGTTTCGACCAACGGGGCGCGGGTCGTTCGCGACCCTTTGCCGAACTCACCAACAACACCACGCAGCATTTGATTCAAGATATCGAACAATTGCGGCAACATTTAGGTGTTGATCAGTGGCTGATTTTTGGCGGCTCCTGGGGCACGGCCCTCGGCCTCGCCTATGGGTTGGCGCATCCTGAGCGGTGCAGCGGCTTTATCTTTCGCGGTATCTTCCTGGCCCGGCGCAAGGAACTCGATTGGTTTTTGGGCGGCATGCAAACAATATTTCCGGAAGCCTGGCGGGCTTTCCGGAATTTCTTACCGGAAACGGAACGGCATAACGTTCTTGATTCTTACTATGCGCGCCTCACCGACCCCGATCCTGAAATTCATCTCCCCGCCGCACGGTCCTGGAGCCGATATGAAAATTCCTGCTCCAATCTTTTGGTCCAATCGGAACACGGCGGCAACGGGCGCGGGGCGCTCGCCCTGGCGCGCATCGAAGCGCATTACTTTAAACACGACATGTTTTTCGATGACGGCATACCGTTAGATCAAATTAAAAAGATTCGTTCGAAACCCGGATACATCATCCAGGGCCGCTATGACATCGTATGCCCGATCACCAGTGCCGACGATTTAAGCCGGGCCTGGCCTGAGGCTGATTATGCGATTATTCCCGATGCGGGGCACTCGGCGCTTGAGCCGGGCATCCGCTCCGCCCTGATCGAGGCGACCGAAACCTATCGGGTGCAAAATCGAGAATAAGTCCTTATAATCACTATCATATTTCAGCCATAACGGGCGCCGGTATGCGCAAATCACTTGAAATCTCGCGCCGAACCCGTAAGATGCCCGGGCTCTTAGAGGTGAAATCAGAACCAACGACTTTGGGGAAAATCGTGGCCACACAAAAAGCAAAAGACCGTACGGTCAGCGCAGCGTTTTCGATTGCGTTAGCCGGTGTTGTTGCGTTCATGCTTTTTCTCTTACCGCCGGGCAAAGCCAACGCCCAAAATGACGACCCCGCCTTTTTAGTCTTTGGTGCCGGTTATTTTGATTTCAACAAACAAGACGATACCGCCGTTGAATTTCGCCTCGAGTACCATTCGGACTACAAATTTCTCGGCTTTAAACCCTTCGGTGGCGTTACCGGAACAACGGATGAAAGCTATTTCTTTTATGCCGGCATCATGATGGATCTGTATTGGGGCCGCCGCTGGGTCACCAGTCTGAGTGTCGCCCCGGGATATTATGAAAAAGGCAATGGCCGTGATCTCGGTCATCATTTTGAAATTCGCTCACAATTCGAATTGGCCTACCGGTTTGACAATCGTTCCCGCCTCGGTGTTTCCGTGTCACACATGTCGAACGCCAGCATCAGCGATAGCAATCCGGGCCAGGAAACCGTCTCGGTCAATTATTCTTTTCCGATCAATAAATTATTTGGCAATTAGCCGCGGCATCAGCAACGCCAATAAACGCCGCGTTCCTTTCCACACGACGAACTATGCTATAAGCGCAGCTAAGGCGCCCGTAGCTCAGTCGGATAGAGCACAGGATTCCTAACAAAGTGATCCAGTCCAATATATTGATATTAAAGGGAAAATTGTTCCCTTAAATTCGAGTAAATGATTAGTAAATTGTCCCGGGATCGATTTTCTGGGTGATAGAGGGTCGATGTGACCTGCGCATTTTCATGTCGCAGATACCTGATATAACCAGGAAATCACATTTGAGGTCCCGTAGCTCAGCAGGATAGAGCGTCGGATTCCTAATCCGAAGGTCGCAGGTTCAAATCCTGCCGGGATCACCACCACTTGCGTCTCTCAAAACCCTCGCAACACAGTCGAACGCAACCCTCTTAAGTATCTACACGGGTTGTCTATTTTCCCCTCACCTGAGACAGTTAGAGATCGTCCAAATCGCGATTTCTGATCAGAAATGGGGGGTTGATTGATGTCAAAGAAATACAAACCATCTGATTACGCAATTCCTGGACATAATCGGGTCACTTTATCCGATGAACTCGCAGACGAGATTAAAGATAGATTTGAGACCGACAGGGACAATCGATGAGTGGAACCTTCCAAGATAATGTCGGACTGAACAGTACGGACGGTAATTATCCGTCATTTTAGTTTTCAACAGGTGCGAAATAAGTTCATGGAAAGAACGTTTAAAAGTCCATTTTTAGTGAACAGAGACCGACTTCTTGAGAATGAAGTTGGTTTTGTAATCTTTGATGGTTTCCCAGTTTCAGAGGGACACTGTCTGATTGTTCCTCACCGAGTTTATTCGAACTACTTTGACTCAACCCTGGAAGAGGTAAATGGACTTCAAGGATTGGTTGTTGAAACTAAAAAACTGATCGACGAACGTTTCAATCCAGACGGGTATAATGTGGGGATCAACTGTGGTGAGGTCGGGGGTCAAACAGTACCTCACGTTCATATCCACCTGATCCCTCGTTATTAGGGTGATGTCGATGACCCACGAGGGGGAGTTCGGGGGGTAATCCCTTCAAAACAGAAATATTGATGGACCCGTATATCAAAGACCTGTCGTTCGTAATTCAGAACTGTGAGATGGATAACACCTACAAAATGGTGTGGATCCGTTCGATTGTTGAAACCTGCGTTCTAAACCCCGACCAACCGGTCATCCATTTCGATGAATTATCTTCGAAGATTTTTGGTTACTACTGGAACCAAACAATATTTTTTGACTTAGAACAGGGTCCGATGTAAAGCCCCCTTGTTATGGGCCAGTTGTTGCTAGAGTTTCCGGCACGGGTGGCCTCATGTTGAGAGCCTGATGAGGCCGGATATGATTGTACTGTTTAAGCCACCTTCCGATAATGATCCTGGCCTGTTTAATGGTTG
>CALINB010000005.1 GCA_938045325.1 uncultured Rhodospirillales bacterium
CGCAAAGCGGTCAAAAAGAAACCCGTATCGAAGCGCCGTCCAACAAAACGCAAAGCCACGAAGCGCAAGGCAACTAAACGTAAAACGGTGAAGCGCAAAGCGACGAAGCGCAAGGCGACGAAGCGTAAGGCGACTCGCAAAAAGCCGGCTAAAAAGAAAGCAACAAAAAAAAGTAAATCCTCAAAGAAAACCGCACGGAAAAAACCCGCGAAGCGGAAGCCGGCCAAGAAAAAATCAACGAGCAAAAAACCGGTGAAGAAAAAAACACCGGCTAAGCGTAAGGCCACGAAGAAGAAAAAAGCTACGGCTTCGAAGAAAAAGCCGAAGGTTTTCGTCTACAACATGTACGACCTTAAAAAGCCGAAAGGGCCGGCGAGCGCCGAGGTTAACCCGCACCGCAAGCTGTCGGGCAAATCGACAACGGAAGCCTGTAATATTAAAGGCGCGCAAATGCAGGTGGGGATCGCCCACAAACGCCAGGGCACCGGCTCCAAGCTCCATACGCACCCGAACGAGCAATACAACTTCGTGCTCAAGGGAACGCTGGTTGTGGATATCGACGGTCGAATTCAACGATGCCCCGCCGGCAGTGTCGTTCATATACCAGCAGGCACGGTACACAGCACCTGCGCATCCGAAGAGGGCGACGCCATCTTCTACGTCTGTAAGGATAACCGTCACGGTATGGCGGGGCCACCGATCGACGGCAAGGAAGATGGTGCGCGCTATCTACCTGGCTTCGAGCCGACGGAAGAGCAACGCCAACAAGACGCGGATAAAACTCGCAAAGTTACAGACGACAAAGTCAAAAGACTTTAGGAACGGCTATCCAGAAAGCGCTCGTAGGCCGCCATACCTGCGAGCGCGGATGCCGCATTTGCGAGTTCATCGAATACGGGAATCCCCCGCTCACCTGCCCAAGCGCGAAACTCTTGCTTACAATGTTCGGTTTCCGGTTTGCCGTCCGAACGCAGCACCAGCATAAAATGTTCATCACCGGGATGGCATTGCCGGACTGTTTCGGCAAGCGTGAGAACGGTCTCGACTGTTTTTGCATCCGTCACCACTTGGGTTAAAAGAACCGGCAAATTGATGTGCAGCACGAACGCATCCAATGTCTCGTTTTTAAAAACCACATCCATAATCTCTTCGGCGAGCTTGCCGCCTTTGCGCTGAAAGGCGCCGGCCGGCGTATCGATAGGATTAACGTAGCCTGTGCCTGGCGGCAGATCGAGAGCGATTAATGCATCCTGTGTTTTTTGCGAGAACGGCAACACATTGAGCCCCTTTTCGGCAAAGGCATCGACCGCGATCACGCTGGTCCCGCCGCCGTTGCCGAACAAGGCTGCCCCCGTTGTCGGCCGGTTGGGGCGCGGCGTTAGCGCCTGAAAAGCGCTCAGAATATCAAGCAAGTCGTGCAGATCGTTTGCCCGGATCGCACCGGTTTGCTTAAACAACGCATCCCATACCCGGTCGTCGGCAGCAAGCGCACCCGTATGGGACGCCGCCGCTAATTGCCCTTGTACCGAGCGGCCACTTTTTAAAATAATAACCGGCTTTTTCCCCTTCGCTTTCTTCAGTGTTTCGAAAAATGCCCGCCCGTCGCGCGCGCCTTCCAGATAAAGGGCAATGATTTTTGTTTCCGTGTCAGCGAGATAATATTCGAGCAGTTCACCCGGCGTGACATCGGCCGTATTCCCGGTTGTCATGACCGCACTAAAACGCAAGCCGCGCTCGTTGCCGCTCCAAATGATGTCCATGGCAATCCCGCCGCTTTGCGACACCACGCCGATATGCCCTGGTTCGGGCGAACTATTCTCGACAAAGATCAAGCCGCCGGTTGGGCAATACGCGCCGGGACAATTCGGGCCTAAAATTCGAATGCCGGACTCTTTTCCCGCGATGGCTAATTCTTGCTGCAAGGCCATGCCGTCTTCGGTCTCGCCGAAACCGCTGGAAATAACATGGGCGAATTTGACATTTCCCGTTCCGGCACGCAATGCGTCCGGTATCGCACCGGCAGGAATCGCGACATAAACATAGTCAACGGGTTCGGGCGTCTCGCCTAATGAGGCATACGCTCTTAAGCCATCGATTTCAGCCGCCTTCGGGTGGATTGGATAAATCGGCCCTTGAAATCCAAACCGCTGCAGCCGGTCGATGATGACATTCGAACGGTTGCGTGTCGTCGAGGATGCCCCCATCACCGCAATCGTCTTGGGATGGAATAGTGACTTAAAATTGGCGCCAATATCGGTTTTGGTCATACGATTAGCTTGTTCTCGGCTGTTCGTCTCATGGGCTTGATTTCAGATACCATAGCAGCGCTTGCGGCTACATTCACGACTCTGGTACAACCGCACGAAACAACCAATAATCCAATACCCCGGAGGATCCTATGAGCAAAGACGACATTTTCATTCTTGGTGGTGCACGCACGCCGATCGGTCGCTTCGGCGGTGCCATATCGGCCTCCAATGCTGTCGACATCGGCGCGACAGCAATTGCCGCTGCGGTTAAAAATGCCGCCGTCAGCCCCGATGATGTTAATCTCTGCGTCATGGGCCATGCCCGTCAAGCTGGCAACGGCCCCAATCCGGCACGCCTGATGGCCCTGAAAGGCGGACTACCGAAATCGGCCCCCGCGTTCACCACACAAATGGCCTGTATCTCCGGTTTGCTCGCCGTGATCGAGGCGCGTGCCGCCATCATGGACGGCGAAGCCGATGTCGCCGTCGTCGGCGGCTGCGAACACATGAGTTCGATCCCCTATTTAATCCAGGGTATGCGTTGGGGCACCAAAATGGGCGACGCCCCGGTGCTTGACGGCCTCTCCAAAGACGGCTTTCGCGATCCGCTAACCGGTGCCCATATGGGTGAACTGGCCGATCACATGGCCAAACGTGAAGGCATCAGCCGCGAGGATCAGGATCAGTTCTCTTTACGCAGTCAACAAACCGCGGCCAAGGCCATCGAAGCGGGACATTACAAATCTCAAATTGAACCGGTCGAAATCCCGGGCCGCAAAGGCCCAGAGGTGGTCGAGCTTGATGAACATCCCCGCCCCGATACTAAGCTCGAAAGTCTTGCGAAACTAAAACCGGTTTTTGTTAAGGATGGCAGCGTCACAGCGGGATCGTCTTCCGGTATCACGGATGGCGCCTGCGCCCTGGTGATTGCCAACGAAGCCGCAGTCAAGCGCCTTAAGGCAAACCCCCGGGCAAGAATCATGGGCGCCTCGCTGGCCGCCTTGGTCCCCGAGGACTACACCATCGCACCAGTTGAATCGACCAAGAAGCTGATGAAAAAACTGGGTGTTAACATCCAGGATGTCGATCAAACCGAAATTAACGAAGCCTTTGCCGCCATGGCAATCGCGTGCACGCGCATGCTTGATCTCGATCCCGAAACCGTCAACAACTGGGGTGGCGCCATCGCCCTTGGCCATCCGATCGGCATGTCGGGCGCGCGCATTCTGCTGAACACACTACAACGGCTCGAAGAAGACGGCGGTACAACAGGACTCGCAACCCTTTGCGGCAACGGCGGACACGGCGCGTCGATGCTGATCGAAAAAGCGGCTTAATTAAATGGCGAATAGAACAATCGGAGACGGCTTCACGATCGGTATTCTCGGGGCTGGTGCCATGGGCCGCGGGATTGCACAAGTTGCCGCGCTTGGTGGCTTATCGGTAGTTTTGGTCGATGGCCAGGACGGCGTTGCTGAAGAGGCCCGTGCTTTTGTCAAAAATATGCTCGGCCGCGCCGTCGAAAAAAATCGCCTCGAACAAAACGATGCCGATAAGGCCATGACATTGATCGGCACCGGCAACCGTATCGAAAACCTTAAAGATTGTGACCTCGTGATCGAAGCAATCATTGAAGATATCGAGATCAAAAAAGAAACCTTCAAAAGACTCGAGGAATTATGCGGCAGCGAAACCATCCTCGCGTCGAACACCTCGGCTTTGCCGATTTCCGTCATCGGATCGGCATGTGAACATCGCGGCCGCATTGCCGGCATGCATTTTTTCAATCCGGTGCCGCTGATGAAGCTGGTTGAAATCATCCACACGCCGTTTACCGATCCCGATGTGATCGAACTGCTGTGCGAAGTTGCCAAGCGCATGACCCGCACACCAGTCCGGGTCAAAGATAATCCTGGCTTTCTTGCCGGTAACACCGGCCGGGCGTTTTTTACCGAAGCCCTGCGCATCCATCAGGAACAAATTGCGCCGCCTGCAGATATCGACCGGATCGCGCGTGAGGCCGGCGGTTTCCGCATGGGACCGTTCGAGCTCATCGACCTCATCGGCATGGATGTAAACTACCCGGCAACCCTGTCGATGTTTCACGATTTCTTCAGCGAGCCCCGCTACCGGCCGAGCCCGGATTATCGTTTGCTTTTTGAATCAAAAACCTTGGGGCGCAAAACCGGTCAAGGATTTTACCGTTACGGTGATGACAAAAAACCGATCATCGAACCCGAACCCAATACGCCGGAAAAACTGCCGGAAGCTGTTTGGGTTTGGGGCCACGACAAAACTGCAAAGAAAAAGCTGGCCGATCTTGCCAAAAATGCCGGGGTTAAAGTGGAAGCCGGCAAAAACCCCGGTAAAGGTACACTCGCTTTAATCGCGCCGCTCGCTGATGACGCTACAACAACAGCGCTTAAACTCGGCATCGATCCCGCTCGAACCGTTGCCGTCGATACAGTATTTGGATGGGATGCCCGGCGGACGGCCATGGCGCCGCCCGGTGCGGATACGGCAATCGTCGACCAGGCCCTCGCCCTGCTGGCCTCGGACGGCGTCAAAGTCACACGGGTTAACGATTCGCCCGGTTTTGTTATGCCGCGCATCCAGGCCGTGATGACAAACCTAAGTTGTGAGAACTGTCAGCTTGGCGTCGCAACACCGGATGATCTCGATACCGCAATGAAACTAGGCTTCAACTACCCGGAAGGGCCGCTCGAAGCCGGCGATAGGCTGGGTGGCGAAACGATCCTCAGTCTGATTGAATCGCTTTATTCGTTTTATGGCGACGGCCGTTACCGGACCAGCCCCTGGTTGAAACGCCGGGCGCAACTCGGCATCTCCCTCAAGACTTCTGAGCGATCATAGGGCCGGTTTCATGAAAATTCTGCACAGCCTCACTTACAAAACGAATTTATTCGATATGTTGCAGAAGAAATATTCCGACATTCAATTCGTTCGCATTGAAACACCCGAGGATATTAAACGTGAATGTTCCGATTGCGACGCATTGATCGTTGCCGGCAGCCGTTACAATAACGAAGTCGCCGATACCCTTCGCCAACACGCCAAAAAGTTACGCTGGATTCAAGCCGGCTCCGACGGCCTCGATAAATTCGTGAAGCCCGGCATTCCCGACGGGGTAACTATTACAAATACCAGCGGCACCAAAGGCGGCACCATCGCCGAGCATGCCATCGGCTTGCTGATTGCACTGCACCAGAAAATACATCGCTATGAACGCATGCGCGACAACCGGGACTGGCAGGCAGGCCGCATCGCCATGCGCCCGCTCGTCGGCTCCATTGAAAATCAAACGCTGCTGATACTTGGCTACGGACATATCGGCAAGGAGATTGCGCGCAAAGCCAAGGCCTTCGATGCCACCGTGATCGCTTTCAACAGATCCGGCAAAAACGGCGGCGAGGCTGATGAAGTCGTATCGATCGAAAAACTGCACGACTATCTGCCGAAGGCCGATGCCGTTTTTTTCTCGATGCCCTTTACAAAACAAACCCGCGGCATATTCGGCGCCAAAGAAATCGGAATGGTGAAGGACGGCGCTATGATCGTTAATGTGGCCCGCGGCGAATTGATCGATACCGATGCCATGGTCAAAGCTCTTCAGGAAGGCAAACTCGGCGGCGCCGGTCTTGACGTGATTGAACCGGAACCCCTTCCCGCCGATCACCCCTTGTGGGACATCGAGAATGTGATTGTCTCGCCCCATGTTGCCGGTCACGGCGGGCCGCTTTATGAGCGGATCGCCGAACTTTATGCAGACAATATCGAGCGCTTTTATAACGGCGAGCCCCTGCGCAATATCATTAACCTTGAAGATCACGCGGTATAACAAATGAGCGAATTTACCATTACCCTGGGCTGCAATGCTTACGACCGAAATATCCCTGTCATGGATGGGCGCGTGCCGATTGAAGGCTGCGAAGTGGCCGCCGTCAAACTGCCCGGCCAGCAACTGCATGTCCGCGCCCTGCAACGCCAGGAATTCGACGTCACCGAGCTTTCCGTCAGCAGCTATTTGATGCAAGTCGCCAACGGCGAAAACAAATATCTCGCCATTCCCATTTTTACATCCCGCGCATTCCGTCACCGGTGCTTTTACATCCGCACCGACCGGGGCATTGATACGCCAAAAGATTTGGAAGGCAAGAAAGTCGGCTTGCCGGAGTACCAAGTGACCGTTGCGCTTTGGACCCGCGGCATTCTACAGGACGAATATGGTGTCGATTTCAAAAAACTGAAATACCGTAACGGCGGCGTCAATCAAGCCGGCCGGGAAGAACGGCTCGCGCTCGACCTGCCCGGCGACATCGACGTCGAACCAGTCCCGAAAGACAAAACCCTATCGGATCTCTTGGCCTCCGGCGAGATCGATGCGGTCATCGCCCCGGACGTGCCAAAATGTTTCAGGGAAAACCATCCGCAGGTCGCCCGCCTGTTTCCTGACCATATCGCGGAAGAAAAAAATTATTACCGCAAAACCGGGTTCTTCCCGATGATGCATTTGATTGCGGTCCGCAAATCGCTTGCTCAAGAGCATCCCTGGCTCGCACCGAACGTTTACAAAGCTTTCGTCGAGGCCAAACGCCTCGTCATGGCGGAATACGATGGGATAGCTGCCTATTCCGCCAATATGCTAACCCTGCCCTGGTTCGCCGATGATCTGGCCGCGACCAAAGAGCTGATGAGCGAGGATTATTGGCCGTACGGCGTCGCGGACAACCGCAAGGAGCTCGAAACACTCGCACGCTATTCTGAAGAGCAATTCCTCGCCAAACGCCGGATCGATGTCGACGAGCTTTTCGCCCCCGGCACCCATGACCTGCCGGGAATTTAAAACTTATTGAGCTTGCTCGCGTTTTCGCAGTTGCTCGCGATGATAAATATAAAGGCCACTGGTGACGATGACGGCCGCACCCGATAGGGTCCAAATGCTGGGCACGGTGGCGAAAAAACTGTAGCCGAAAATTGTCGACCAAATCAGATGCGAATAAAAATACGGCGCCACCGTCGGTGCCGGCGCAACCTGATAAGCCTTAATCATCGCAAAGTGTCCGATCCCGGCGCTCGTTCCCATCATCGCCATCATCCCCCATTCGATCAGGCTCGGTTGAATCCAAACGAACGGAACAACCACACTTAAAATGATCGTGCCGCCGAGGGCCGAATACACCAACGATGTCGCCGCTGAATCGCTGTCGCTCACCCTGCGTGTGAATACTTGATAAAACATCTGGCAAAAGGCGGCACCGAGCATAAACAGCGCACCTGTTTGCATCATATCCGTCCCCGGGCGAATGATGATTAAAGCCCCGGCAAAGCCGAAGACGACACCGAGCCAACGCCGATAACCGATACGTTCACCGAGAAACGGGGCTGCCAGCGCTGTCACTAGGATCGGCACTAGGAACATGATCGCGCTCGCATCAGCTAAGGGAATATGGCTGATACCGGAAAAATAACATGCTGT
>CALINB010000006.1 GCA_938045325.1 uncultured Rhodospirillales bacterium
GAGCAAGCCCGGTCGGGCCGGTCATTTTTATTTTATCCCGAAGGCACCTGCCAACGGATGCCTGGACTGCTATCGTTTCATCTGGGTGCGTTTGAGACCGCCGCGCAAGCTGGGCTCTCTGTTGTACCCATTACATTATGCGGTACCCGGCATATCTTACGCCCCGACACGTGGTTCCCGCACCCGGGATCCGTTTCCGTTTATATCGGCGAACCGATCACCCCACCATCAACAAACGAAACGGAGAATAATACATGGGCCCAGGCGGTCCATTTACGCAACGCCGCACGAGAACACATCTTAAACCGATGCGGCGAACCAGATCTCGGATACGAGCGCATCGTTATTTAATTTTTAAATGGCAAGGAATGGTAATTGGCAGTCGTCGTGTAATAATAAGCGATACCCACGATGGCTAGCAAAACCGCACTGACGCCAAGAATCATCATCAGGAAATAATTTGTCGCACTACCCTTCGGTTCCGGCTTCTTAACCGCTTTCGGCCGGACGATCTCTTTCTTTTCTTCGACTTTTTTTATTTTTGCTTTGGTTCTCTTTTGACCCCGGATTTCGTTGTACAGAACATGCGTTGACGAGTGATTTTCAATGCTGTTGAATTCTTCCTTTAAGACTTTTACGCCTGCAACATGCTTCGAGGAGCGGTATATCCGGCGCGCCTCATGCATGGCATCATCTTTACGGTCATGGACCGTAAAGATGATGCCATTTCCCTTCTTTCAGGGTGTGTATTTCGTAAGCGGTCGACTTCGTCAGGTTACCCCTAGGTTCTCATTCCCTGGTATTCCGGCTTCTTCAACGCGGCCACTGTCCAGTGAATCGATACTATTCATAGCGGAAATATTGCTGATTTTGCAAGAATATCAACATGCTATCGCCGATTCGGCGGTCAAACCCGCTGATTCCAACGCAAATTTGAGATCTTTCCATCAGAGTCGGCGCGAGATTTCGCGCCATTTCATGGCGAGGCCGGACCTTTTCACATAAAACGCAACCAGAGGCGCCGATGATTACGACCGGCTCACAAAAAACAAGGCAACGCTAACCAGAGCCAGCAGGATAAAACACACGGCAATAATTCTGAGACCTAATTGGTTCGCGGAGCCAGATTTTTTCTCGTTATTTTGCTTAGATTTCCATGCTTTGACGCGCGCATGAGACTGATACTCTTTTCGGTTTGTTTTTCGCCGCGTCGTGGATTTTTTATCATCACCTTTTAAGCGCTTCATAATTGTTGCAACCTGAGCCTTGTTGGTTGCAGCATCGTATTCTTCCTGATCAATCCGAACGCCGTCGAGATGGCCTTCATTATGAATACGCCACGCTTCGTTTGTGGCATCTTGTTTTTCGTTAAAAACACTGTCGAGCTGCCACTGGCCCTCTTTCAACGTATAAAGTTCAAACGTTTTCTGTGTCATAGCTTCTAGTACTACTCTTCCGCCCTCGAAAATGAAGACACCGCAATCGCTGTTTTAAAACAGTTTCTTTATTATTCTGTCTTAAAACTAACCGCGCCCAACACAATATTGATCTTCTCTGAAGCAGCACTTAGCGGCATAAGAATGCATCGATAAATGATTTTTTCTTTCGACGATTTCTCAAATTCACCGCCGACCGTTGCCGGTACTTTTTTATTAATAACAAGTGTTAACGATTGAAGCATCTGGCCGATAAAAGAGTTCAGTTCAATCGACGATATCGTTTGGCCCGTTACATCGGCACCATTCAATTCTTTTAACTCTGAACCGATACTCGTAATTTTTGACTCGGCGTCATCGGACACTTCCACGACAAAAGATAAAGGGGCGACTTCGGCAAAGACGCCCTCAATCGCATCTTTAACCGGTATCGAGCCATCGTCACCACGCGCGCCACGCCATGCAATAAGTTTTTGCACAACCATACGGCGCTCCGGTCCGGTCCGGTCGCATAATCAGTCAAAACCGTGAACCCTCAATTTTTTAAAGACCACGCACGTGGTAAACCTGCCGAACGCAAAGAATGGTCGTCAATGAATTTATTATATTTTGGCACACAGATCGATCAAAAGATAAGCCGATCGAAAACTATGTGAATAAAGGGCTATTCAGACACTCTAAGATGTCCGCAAAACAGCGCCTGTGGCCTTACTAACCTTAGCTATAATTTTTTCGCTAACGCCCTCGATTTCGGCCTCGGTCAATGTTTGTTCCATCGGCTGCAGCGTTACGGACAAACCAACGGATTTTTTTCCATCGCCGATATTACCGCCACTGAAGACATCGAATACCTCAATTTGCGTAATGAGCTTCTTCTCCGCACCGCCTGCGGCTCTGATCAGATCCTCCGCCGATACACTTTCATCGACGACAAAGGCAAAATCCCGTTCGACCGGCTGAAAAGCGGCAAGTTCAAGGGGAGGTTTACCCGAGCCTTTACGGGATTTCGGTGACGGAATGCTTTCGAGGAAGACTTCGAAACCGACAGCCGGTCCGGTGATGCCCATTTCGCGTAACACAAACGGATGAATTTCACCGAATTGAGCGAGAACGGTTTTCGGTCCTTGGGTTAAACAACCCGAGCGCCCCGGATGAAAATACGCCGCGGCATTTGTTGAGATCTGCATACGCTCGACAGAAACACCCAACGCCGATAATGCAGCCATAGCGTCGGCCTTGGCGTCATAGACATCCACGGCACGTTTTGTCACGCCCCAATGGCGCGGAACGGTTTGACCGGCGCGGATACCGGCGGCAACGATACTTTGATCATCCGCCGCAACACCGACATATTGCGGACCAACTTCGAATAGCGCGTTATCCGGATAACCGCGATCGGCGTTGCGCCCGGCGGCTGCCAATAAATTTGCCAATATGCTCGGGCGCATGACATCAAGATCGCTGCTGATCGGATTTGATAAGCGGCAATCATCGGAGATTTTGCCAAACAATCCGGCGACGTCCGACGGCATAAACGAATAAGTGACCGCTTCCAATAATCCTTGCGCGGCCAAGGTGCGGCGAACAAGCGCCCGCTGGCGTTGGCGTGGCGTTAGCCTTGCCTGCACGATACCGCTTGCACGCGGTAGTGGCACGGCCTGTAAGTGATCAAGGCCGTGCACGCGCATCACTTCTTCGACGATATCCGCCTCGCCAACAACATCGCTACGCCAGGACGGCACACGGACTGTCATCGATGAACCTTGGCCCTGAATTTCAAAGCCAAGAGCATTAAGTATCGTTTCAATCGTTTTAACCGGCAGGGTCATGCCACCCAACGTTTCGACGCGTTCAGCGCGGAACGGAATATCATGTGAAATTGTCGGCTCGGCACCGGTTGTGGTGACGGTGGATGCCTCGCCACCGCAAATGTCTAATATCAACCGGGTGGCGATTTCCAAGCCGTCCTGCACGAAAGCCGGGTCAACGCCGCGTTCAAACCGGTAACGGGCATCAGTAATTAAATTTAATTTCCGCCCCGTACCGGCCGTGCGGACCGGATCGAAATAGGCCGATTCGACAAATACATTCACCGTTTCTTCCGTGCAGCCCGTACGTTCGCCACCGATGACACCGCCAAGGGATTCAACCGCTTCATCATCGGCGATCACCGTCATGGTTTCATCTAGTTCATGGGTTTCGCCGTCCAAGGCCAAAAGTTTTTCTCCAGGCCTCGCCAGACGGACATGCAGATCGCCGTGAATTTTATCGGCATCAAAAACATGCATGGGCCGGCAGTAGCCGATCGTCATCAAATTGGTAATGTCGACAAGTGCGGAAATCGGCCGCAAACCGACGGCCGTGAGCCAGTCTTGAAGCCATTTTGGACTTTCGACGTTCTTGACGCCGCGAATGACCCGGCCGGCAAAGAACGGACACGGTGATGGATCAAGGCCGTCAAATTCGAGGTGAACGTTGATAGAACTTTCACCATCGCCGGATACGGGCGATGTGTCGAGCGGCTTGAGCGTGCCGATCCCGGCCGCCGCAAGATCGCGGGCGATGCCCCGCACACCGAGGCAGTCGGCCCGGTTGGGGGTAATCTCGATATCGATGATGGGATCATCGAGCCCCATCACATCGACGGCGGAAGCACCAATGGGGGTGTCTGCGGGCAGTTCGATAATCGTGTCGTGATTATCGCTGAGACCCATTTCGCGTTCGGATAGCAGCATGCCGTTGCTGGTCACGCCGCGGATTTTCGATTTCTTAAGTTTAATCCCTGTGCCCGGCACGACGGTGCCCGAGGCGGCAAACACGCCCTTTAATCCGGTTCGCGCGTTCGGTGCACCGCACACCACTTCGATGGTTTCCGAACCCGTGTTCACTTGGCACACGGACAGGCGGTCGGCATCGGGGTGCTGTTTCGCCTCAATCACTTCGGCGGTGATAAAGTCCTTTAGGCTTTCCGCGTGGTTAACCACCGAATCCACATCGAGCCCAAGCGCGGGCAAGGCAGCCAAGATGTCGCCAATGCCGGCGTCAGTATCAAGATGCTCTTTCAGCCAGGACAGCGTGAACTTCATGGGTTCAAACCCTCAATCAAATTGGGAACCGCAAGCGGCGAAAACCCATAATGCTTGAGCCAGCGGATATCGGTTTCATAAAACGTGCGTAAATCGGGAATGCCGTATTTCAGCATCGCAAGCCGTTCGATACCGACGCCGAAGGCAAAGCCTTGATATTTTTCCGGGTCAATACCACCGTTTTCCAAAACTTTCGGATTGACCATGCCGCAGCCTAAAATTTCGAGCCATTCATCGCCATGGCCGATGCGGAACGTACCGCCTTCGCGGGTGCAACCGATATCGACTTCGGCGGACGGTTCGGTAAATGGAAAGTAACTCGGCCGAAAACGCACCGGCAGATCCTCGACGCCGAAAAATGTGCGGCAGAGTTCTTCGAGACAGCCTTTTAAGTGACCCATGTGGGTCGATTCATCGACCAGCAGCCCTTCAATTTGATGGAACATCGGCGAATGGGTAGCGTCATAGTCGCAGCGGAAAGTCCGGCCGGGCACGATAATGCGAATCGGCGGTTTTTCCGTCAGCATGGTCCTGATCTGCACGGGCGACGTATGAGTTCTTAGCAGCAAGCGGTGTCCGTCGCGCTCACCGGGCAAATAAAACGTATCATGTTCCTGGCGCGCCGGGTGTTCGGGCGGAATGTTCAAGGCGGAAAAGTTATGCCAATCGTCTTCAATGTCGGGGCCTTCGGCGACGGAAAAACCCATGTCGCCGAGAATCATGGTGACTTCATCGATGGTCTGGCTGATGGGGTGAATTTTACCGGCAGGACCGGGGCGCGCCGGCAAAGTGACATCTAAAGACTCCGCTTCAAGGCGAGCGGACAGTGCCGCCGTTTCCAGGGTTTTACTTTTTTCATCGATCGCGGCGGCAATCTCGGTTTTCAATTGGTTCAAGGCCGCACCAGCCTCTTTGCGCTCTTCCGGCGCCATGGCGCCTAGGCCCTTCATTAAGCCGGTGACCTTACCCTTCTTGCCAAGCGCCGTAACCCGCAAATCTTCCAGCGCCTTGGGATCTTCGGCCTGCTCAATCGCGCCGATCAACTCCTGACGAAGTGCCTCAAGATTTTCCATCGTTTCGTCCATCTCATGCCACACCGCGTATGCCGCGCGGCAGAATCTAATTCCTATACCATACAATAAAAAAGGGCGTCCCGTCCGGCCGCCCTTATTTTAATGACCTTTTCTTTGGATAACTTAAGCGGTCTTGCTGAGAGTGGCCTGAGCTTGTTCAACAAGGGCTCCAAAAGCATCCGGTTCGGAAATGGCAAGCTCAGACAAAACCTTCCGGTCAAGCTCGATCCCCGCCTTGTTTAGGCCATTGATGAATTGAGAGTAGGTTAAGCCGTGCTGGCGCGCGCCGGCATTGATCCGTTGAATCCACAACCGGCGGAAATTGCGCTTCTTCGTGCGCCGGTCGCGATAGGCATATTGCAGGGCTTTTTCGACCCGTTGGACGGCAACGCGATAAGCATTGTTGCCCCGGCCTTGATAGCCCTTGGCCATTTTGATGATTTTTTTGTGCCGCGCCCGGCGGGCGGGGCTAAAGGTAATCCGTGCCATGATTCGTCCTCCTAGTTATACGGCATGTATGATTTGACGATACGGGCATCCGCATCGGACAAAATCATCGTGCCTCTGGATTGACGTTTCATTTTCTTCGGACGGCGGCGCAAGAAATGCCGTCGACCGGCCGGATTGGCGCGAACCTTACCGGAAGCCGTCAAGCGAAAGCGCCGCTTGGTGCTGGATTTCGTCTTCAGTTTGGGCATTTTTTAATCCTCTGGTTGGCGCCTCTATGAACGGCTCGGCATGCCCGTTTTATGGCCGGCCAGCTCATCACGGCGTCTTGTTTAGAAGGCGGGGTTATAGCGGGTCGCCTGGCGGATTGCAAGCGAGGGGCCGATTCACCACCGGGGGGCTGAAAACCGCTTATTTCGGGGCGATAACCATGGTCATCAAGCGGCCCTCCATGCCGGGAAACTGCTCGACTTTGGAGATTTCATCGAGATCGGCGCGAACCCGGTTCAGGACATCCATGCCAAGTTGCTGGTGGGCCAATTCGCGGCCGCGAAAGCGGATCGTCACCTTGACCTTATCACCGTCATCGAGAAACCGGCGTGCGCTTTTCAGCTTCACATCATAATCATGGGTGTCGATACCCGGGCGCATTTTGATTTCTTTGACCTCGATGGTTTTTTGTTTTTTACGCGCTTCGTGACGGCGCTTTTGTTCATTGTATTTGAATTTGCCGTAATCGAGAATCTTACAAACAGGCGGATCGGCATTGGGCGACACTTCGACAAGGTCGAGTCCCGCCTCATAGGCCTTTTCCATTGCTTCTTGAGGGGAAAGAACGCCGAGCATTTCACCGTCGGCATCGACGACACGCAATTGAGGTGCATCGATCTCTTCGTTAACACGCGGCCCGTCTTTCGGCGCCGGTGCACGGTCTACAGGTGGTCTCGCTATGTTTCTTATCTCCTCTACTGGGTGCCAATCACACCGCCGATTATGCCGGCGGTTTGGTTTCGGCGGTTAGTGTATCAACTGCCTCTTTAAGCGCAAGAATTTCTTGGGATTTGCCGCCCAACCGGCGCATCGCAACCGTACCGTCATTCGCTTCACGCTCGCCGACGACCAGGATCACCGGCACTTTCGCTAAAGAATGCTCGCGGACTTTATAATTAATCTTTTCGTTTCGAAGATCAATTTCCGCCCGGATACCCGCCTCGATGAGTGCTTGGTGAACGGTGCGGGCATAGTCATCGGCATCGTTTGTGATTGTGGTTACGATGGCCTGCAGCGGCGCGAGCCATAACGGAAAGCGCCCGGCATACTGCTCGATCAAAATGCCGATAAACCTCTCAAACGAACCGAGAATGGCCCGATGCAGCATGACAGGCCGGTATTTTTCGCCGTCTTCGCCGACAAATGACGCATCAAGCCGTTCGGGCAACACAAAATCAACCTGCAACGTGCCGCACTGCCAATCCCGGCCAATGGTGTCGCGCAACACGAACTCAAGCTTGGGACCGTAAAACGCGCCTTCGCCCGGATTGAGGGTTACTTCCAAACCGGCGGCCGTGGTTGCATCTTTTAACGCGGCTTCGGCCTTATCCCAAACCTCATCACTGCCGGCACGCACCTCGGGGCGATCGGAAAATTTGACCATCACGTCTTCAAAACCGAGATCTTTGTATACGCTCAACAGCAAATCGCAGAACGATTTGGTCTCCGCCGTGATCTGATCCTCGAGGCAAAAAATGTGGGCATCATCCTGGGTAAACGCCCGAACCCGCATTAAGCCATGGAGCGCGCCCGAGGGTTCGTTGCGGTGGCACGAGCCGAACTCGGCCATACGGATCGGCAGATCCCGGTACGATTTAATACCAAGCTTAAATATCTGAACATGGCACGGGCAGTTCATCGGTTTCAGCGCGAGAATTCTTTCTTCCGATTCAGCCGTGAACATATGCTCGCGGAATTTTTCCCAATGGCCTGAATCCTCCCACAACGCCCGGTCGACCAATTGCGGTGTATTGACCTCGACATAATCTTCCGCTTCAAGCCGGCGGCGGATGTAGGCTTGCAGCGAGCGGTATAAAGTCCAGCCTTTGGGGTGCCAAAATACCGAGCCCGTCGCGACGTCTTGAATGTGAAACAGATCCATCTCCCGGCCCAAGCGGCGGTGGTCCCGTTTTTCCGCTTCTTCGAGCATGGTGAGATACTTTTTCAGATCTTTTTCCGTGGCCCACGCCGTGCCGTAAATCCGCTGCAGCATTTCATTGTCTGAGTTTCCGCGCCAATAGGCCCCGGCCAGTTTCATCAGCTTGAACGCGTGGCCCAACTTGCCGGTCGACGGCAAATGCGGACCGATGCACAGATCGAGAAACTCGCCCTGGCGGTAAATTGAAATGATTTCGTCCGCCGGCAGGTCTTCGATGATTTCGGCTTTGTACGCCTCGCCGATATCTTTGAAATATTTGACAGCTTCGCTACGGTCCCATTCTTCACGCGTAATCGTTTCATCGCGGTCGACGATTTCGTGCATGCGTTTTTCGATCTTTTCCAAATCCTCCGGCGTGAAAGGCTCCGAACGGGCAAAATCGTAATAAAAACCGTTTTCGATGGCTGGGCCAATTGTCACCTGTGTTTCCGGATATAGCTCTTTAACGGCTTCGGCCATCACATGGGCGGCATCATGGCGCAGTAGTTCAAGCGCATCTTCTTCTTTCGACGTGACGATCGCGACTTCCGTATCTTGGTCGATCGGCAAACTTAAATCGCGCATGGCGCCGCTCACGCGAACAGCTAGTGCCGCTTTCGCGAGTCCGGGCCCGATATCAGCGGCAAGCTCAGCGCCGCTGACGGGCTTATCGAATTGACGGACGCTGCCGTCCGGTAAGGTTATGGCAACCATGATGGCTCCGAATTTGTGTAACGGAGAGGCAATGTAGTTTGAATTAATGACCTGTCAAGCAAGGGCCGGAACCCGGCGTTTTAAGGCCTCAATAATCGTATCGGTCGTGATGTCCGCTAACGAGTCCTGACGCAACATTACCACCGCCGGACCGCGTTGCCCGCACAACGCCGGATCGGAATCATATGAATATAAGACAAGCGTCGGGCATCCGGCAGCCGTAATCAGATGCATCGGGCCGGTATCGTTGCCGACGGCACAGACGGCTTTTCCGGCCAGTGCGGTAATGGCAGGAAAATCCGTACGATCACGTAAATCAAGGGCGTCCGGACAAGCGGACGCTATCTGATCCAAAACATCGCTTTCCAGAGATGTGCCAATGATTACCGGCTG
>CALINB010000007.1 GCA_938045325.1 uncultured Rhodospirillales bacterium
AAACCGGGTTTTACCCCAAGCCGCGCCTCAAGGGAGATGCCGCAACAGGTGCTGTGGGATACACCAACCACCCCTATAACCGCAAGTCAGGAATACTTTATCGGCAGATTACCGTTGGCGGAGATGACAAAGATCAATTACTGGTCTGGAGCGGTCTGATACGCTGTTTTTAAAAGGGCGGTCCGCCGATTTTGTTGAATCGACAAGAGGTTAAGCCTAATATCCCGCTCTAATCACTACAAAAGGCGTACAAAATGCTGACGACACCTACACTCTCGGATCAGCAAATCAAAGATTTTGAGAACAACGGTTTTTTATTGGCCCGCGGCGCGTTTTCCGCAGAGGACATGGCCTCAATCAAACGATGGTGCGAGGAACTTGTTGCCATGCCCGAGGAATCCGGCAGGCATTGGATTTATTGGGAAAAAAGCCTCCTCAATCCTGATGAAAAGATCATTAGCCGCATTGAAAATATCACGCCGTTTCATGACGGTTTCCACGAGCTCACGGAGGTCCTGAAAGCACCGACCGCGCAACTGCTTAGCGAAGATGCCGTATTGTTTAAAGAAAAGGTCAATTTCAAATACCCCGGCGCCGACGGATCTAAACCCCATCAGGATTCTCAAGCTGGCTGGGACACCTATACCGACTTTTACATCAGTGTTCTTGTCTGCATCGATGAGGCGACGGAAGAGAACGGGTGCATTAAAATCGTCCCGGGCCATCACAAACGCGGATTATTTCAATCATGGGAGCCGTTGACCGATGCCGACATGGCCGGCATGGAATTCGTGACCTGCCCGACCAAACCCGGCGATCTAATTTTCTTCGATAATTACGCGCCGCACGCCTCTGATCCGAACCTCAGCCAATCGATCCGCCGCCTATATTATGCGACGTATAACCGCGCTTCAGCCGGTGACTACATGACACAGTACTATGCGGATAAGCATAAAAATTATCCTCCCGATATCGATCGTGAGGCAGATAAAGAATACGTTTTTCGGGTTTAATGTTTAAGCGCCGGTATCCTGTATACCCGGCATGATAACCTTCTCGGCACGTTTTAAATCTTCCGGAAAATCAATTTCGATCCACGGGACGCCGGTAATATCTTCGATTCCGAAACTGTTTGGCGGCTCGTGCAGGATCAATTCCCGCATCGCAGGCTCGTAAGCTTCATCAAACAAATTTTTATCGATGAATACCTGCAGTTGCTCTGCCCATTTTGCCGCCATGCCCGGAGACAGTTTCAAGAAACCCGGCCATTCGCCGACACGGTCAAACGTTCCTTGAATATTTTTACCGAATTCGACGGGATTGCCGTCACGCAAACACAGGCGAACGGGCTCATCCGTATCTTCGAACTCTTCATCGAATAAGAAACAGTTTTCGTAAGGTGCATTGATCAAGCGCGCTAACATATCAAGCGGATACAACACATCGGCATCCATGAACAAAATCGGCTGACCGGAGCATAGTGTTTCGCGCGCCTCCCACAGCGATACAACCGGCCCATTGCGAAAGCGGGGATTATAGATGCTTTGTATAAAATCTTGCGGGCAATGAGACTGGGCTTCAGCAAGGATTTCTTCATGGCGGTACCCGATGACCAGCGTCAGACTTTCGATGCCCAACGACTGCAATCCTTCGACATGCCGCTGCATCAGTGTTTTACCATCGAAACGCAACAGACTTTTCGGTGGCTGCGTTCCATCGTCGCCATATAGCCTTGAGCCAACACCGGCTGCCAATATAATTGCCTTCACCCTTCGCTCCGTTCGGTATTATTTTTGATATACCCTTTTTCTTTAAACCAAGCGATGGCATCTAAAATCGCTTCGCGTGCAGGTCGGGGACTATAGCCGAGTGTGCGAATCGCCTTCTCGCTGGAATAAAACATTTTCTTTTTCGACATCCGCACACCATCGACGGTTGCGAACGGCTCGCCGCCGAATAGCCGGGCCCATCCTTCCGCCACATAGGCAATTGGCAAAACCACGTTATGCGGGATGCTGAATTTTGGCGGAGCGTGCCCCATGATACCAGCAATCTCCGTCAAGATTTCTTTGAGACTCATGTTGTCGCTGCCTAAAACGTAACGCTCCCCGGGCTTTCCTTTTTCGAATGCTAAAAGGTGGCCTGCCGCGACGTCGTCTACATGAACGATATTCAAGCCCGTATCGACATAAGCCGGCATTTTTCCCAGTGCTGCATCCAAAATCACCTGCCCTGTCGGTGTCGGTTTAATGTCCCGTGGCCCAACCGGTGCCGATGGATTGACAATGACCGCGGGCAACCCTTTCTTTACAAATCCCCTGACTTCTTGCTCGGCCAGGAACTTCGATTGCTTGTAAGCACCAATCATATCTTCATAGGAAACTCGTGTTTCTTCATCGCTGACCGGTACATCGGGATGAATACCGAGCGTTGCCACGCTACTCGTGTAAACAATACGCTTAACACCCGCCTCGCCCGCCGCGAGCATGACATTACACGTCCCACCGACATTGTTCTTAAACATATCCGCAGGCTTGGGAATCCACAGACGATAATCAGCGGCCACATGAAACAGTGCTTCGCATCCCTGCACGGCCGCATCAAGCGAATCGCGATCGGTTAAATCGCCGATTGCGACATCAACATTGAGCCCATCCAAATTTGTACGATCACTGGATTCACGGCTTAAGACCCGCACATCATGGCCTTCAGCGATAAGCCGTCTGGCAACGGCCGCACCAACAAAACCCGTAGCTCCGGTAACAAGCGTGGTCATCTTACGCCTTACACACCAAATTGCCGTTTACCGGGGGTCCGAATTCGATAAGCCGCAAAATTGAATTCATAGGGCCGTAGCCGTCCAAAAGGCCACGGTATATCCGAAGCACACCTGACACGTGCTTCTGGGGCGCTATTTAACAGAGCCGATTTCGAATGGCAAAAATTCATACCCGGCCAAATCACGACTTTTGGCCAATCATGAAAAATCCGTGCAAATTCAAGGGTAATGAGGTAGTTAACGATTAAAATAAGCCTGGCAACACTAAAAATTGTCATTAAATAGACGCTTGAACTGCTATAAAGCTTGAGAATCAGCGGTCCGGCCTCTGTGATTGAGCCAAACCCGCAAGACATAGGAGAGCGACGATTGGCCCCGAAAGACACTAAAACGATTAAGGTTCTACTCGCCCAGCCCCGGGGATTTTGCGCCGGCGTCGAGCGAGCCATCGAAATCGTCGAACAGGCCCTCACACTCTATGGCCCGCCGGTCTATGTGCGCCACGAAATCGTTCACAACAAACATGTTGTCGAATCATTGCGCGAAAAAGGCGCCGTATTCGTCGAAGAGGTTGATGAGATCCCTGATGACGCGGTAACGATCTTCAGCGCTCATGGTGTTTCCGAGGCCGTCGAAAAATCGGCTCAGACACGTGATCTACCGGTTATCGATGCAACATGCCCGCTAGTGTCGAAAGTTCATAAAGAAGGCCAAAACCACCATACCCGCAACCGCGAGGTTATTTTGATCGGTCACGAAGGCCATCCGGAAGTCGAAGGCACGATGGGGCGCATTCCCGGCGGTGTTCATCTGATCAGCCGGCCGGAAGACGTCAGCCGGCTTGAAATTAAAGATCCGGACAAAGTTGCGTATGTAACGCAAACGACCTTAAGTGTTGATGAAACACGGGATGTGATTACAGCCTTAAAAGACCGCTTCCCTAATATTGTCGGCCCCGATGTCAAAGACATTTGCTATGCGACACAAAACCGGCAAACCGCCGTCCGCGAGTTGGCCGACCAAGTGGATTTGCTTCTGGTTGTCGGTGCAAAGAACAGCTCGAATTCAAATCGCCTCCGCGAAATCGGCGAAGAAATGGGAATCCCTAGTTACCTCATCGATGATGCCGACAGTCTAAAGTCTGAATGGTTGGAAAGCGTCGACTCCGTTGGCGTGACTGCCGGCGCATCAGCCCCTGAACAACTCGTGCAAGGACTTGTCAATCGGCTGGGTGATTTCGGCACAATTGACGTGCAAGAACTCAAAGGCGTCGAAGAAAACATGCACTTTAAGCTGCCGCATGAACTCACTGAGGCAGCCGTTCAACAACAAGCTTAACAAGAAAGAGACCTGCCGTGGCCGTTCCTTTAATACAACAACTCCGCGTTGGCACTTATGTTTTTAAGCAGCGCTTAAAAAACAATGACCGCTACCCTTTGGTCTTAATGCTAGAGCCCCTTTTCCGTTGCAATCTTGCATGTCCGGGTTGCGGCAAAATTGATTACGAAGACAACATTCTCAACAAACGCCTGAGTGTTGAAGACTGCCTGCAGGCCGTTGATGAATGTGGCGCGCCGGTTGTCTCCATTCCCGGTGGCGAGCCCCTGATCCACAAAGATATCGACAAAATCGTCGAAGGGATTATCGCGCG
>CALINB010000008.1 GCA_938045325.1 uncultured Rhodospirillales bacterium
TTCATTTACCCGATCCTGAATCCTACGCTTAATCCGCCATGGCGAATCCTATCAAGCACTACAGAGACATCGAATTTGACTACGGTCGCTGCGAGCAGGTTTCGCCGATGCTGCGCCGCGTGATTGCTGAAAACCCGACCCCGTTCACGTTTCGCGGGACGGGCACTTATATCATCGGCAAAGGAAACGTCGCCGTCGTCGATCCCGGCCCCGACCTGCCGAACCATGTTGACGCTATTTTTAGTGCCCTTAGGGGTGAAACCATCACGCATATTCTCATTACACATACGCACAGCGATCACTCGCCGGCGACCCGGCGCATCAAGGCCGAGGTCGATGTGCCAGCCTATGGCTATGGGCCGCACGGCCAATACGGCCCGAAAGTCGAGGAAGGCCCGGATTACGAGTTTACGCCTGATATTTTTTTAAAAGACGGTGATGTTGTTAAGGGAGACGGCTGGACCGTCGAAGCCGTCCACACGCCGGGGCATACATCCAATCATCTGTGCTTTGCCCTTAAAGAAGAAAAAGCCCTGTTGAGCGGGGATCATATTATGGGCTGGTCGACAACGGTCGTTTCACCGCCGGACGGCGACATGCACGCGTATGTGGACTCCTTACGAAAAATCCACGGCCGCGATGAAGACATCATTTGGCCGACCCACGGGCCGCCGATCACGGACCCGAAATCTTATGTTTCGCAACTCATCGAACATCGCGCCGAACGGGAAAATGAAATTCTGACATGTTTAAAGAATGATATCGGCCAGATCCCCGATATGGTCGAAGTCATTTATGCCAACGTTCCGCAGCGGCTACACCGCGCCGCCGGCCGTTCCGTCTATGCTCATCTCATCCATATGGTGAAAACAAACCGTGTTGCTTGCGACGGACAACCGACGCCGGAATCGCACTACCGTTTACCCTGACACCCCTTACAAAACTCATGGCTTCTCGCCTTCGACCGTAATGATTTGCTTGCCGTTTATATGACGGCTGTGACGTGCCCCCCGGCGCTTGATCATTTCGGGATTTTTTAACGCCGCTTCCGCTTCCGCCAGCACGCGCGCCGTAATGCCGTGAACGTTATCTTCCTTGCTCGCTTCGGCAAGATCGTACCAACCGATATCGATGATTTCGCCGTCCCCCGCAATCTCGCCTTCAACATGATCCGCCGAAGCGAGAAAAAAGCGGGCATCAAACCGGCGAACGCGGCCTGGCGGCGTCACGGCGCGAAAAAAATATTCGAGCTCATGCAATGCCGGTCCCAAGCCCCGATCATGAAACCCCTGCCAAGCCGGCAATGTCTTTTTGGGTGTCTCTGTTAACGTATCAGCCAGTAATAAACCGGTTTCTTCAAATGTTTCGCGAATGGCCGCCGCCGCCAAGGCTCGCGCGCGTGTCGGGGTCAGTGTTCGAATCAAATGCCGTTCGACATGCGGCTGTAACGGCGTCGCCGGCGCAACACGCCGGTCATCCGCTTCAATGGAACCGCCTGGAAATACCAAACGGTTGGGCATAAACACATGATCTTTATGGCGCCTGCCCATCAAGACTTCGAAACCGCCGCCTTTTGGGCGGTAAATGATCAGCGAAGAAGCATCGCGTGGGCGGATCGCCTTCTTTTTCGTCATTCTGTCTTCTTTCTTCCCGCTTTAAAGATTGCAGTCGCCGGTACCGTTGGGCGATTATAAGGGACCTTATTTTCGCCGCGGGTTTTCACCGGCCCTTACATAACACATCGGGGAGCAGCCTCACTATGGCGCTGGGCGTATTCCAGCTCGGATTTCTATTCGCCGCAGCCTTCATAACCGCCATTATCAACGCTGTGGCGGCGGTCGGCGGCGGCATGGTGCTGTTCGCTATTATGCTGACGGTCCTGAATTACGCGGTTGTGATCCCGGTTCACGCCACGATCCAGTTCTGGAGCAGCTTCACCCGGGTGTGGATTTTCCGCCGCGCCATCAATTATCGGCTGATCGGTATTTACTCGATCACCTATATTCCCAGCGCGGCACTCGGTATTTACCTTTGGAAATTGATCGTCGACTATTCCGCCGTCCAACCGGTGATCAAAATCATTATCTCGGTTTATCTAGTGATGTTCCTCTTCGACTGGACTATCAAAATCAAAACCACCGACAGGACCAAATTGATTCTCTACGCCGGTGCCTGGTCAGGCGTGGTTGCATTGACCGCCGGATCGCCCGCCCCGGTCATGGCACCGTTCTTTATTCAAGCAAAATTAAATAAAGAAGAGTTCATCGGTACTTGGGCGTTGAGTGGAATTACCGTTCATATTTCTAAATTCCCCCTCTTCTTCTTCATTTGGGACTCGCTAACGTTTGATTACATCTGGCTGATTCTATTGCTGGTTGTCGGTGTCGTTGCCGGCACCTATACAGGTAAGATTTTCCTCGGTGGCATTAGTGAGACGCTATTCAAAAAAATTCTAACCAGCGTCCTTCTACTGTTGGCGACGAAACTCTTCATCTGGGACGGCATCCGGCCGCTGATTTTTGCGTCCTAGCCGGCAAAGTGCAATTGTCTCAACACCGAATACCTTTTAAATAAGATACAAGTTCATCGACTGAGGAAACACATGACCGACACAGCGAACTTCGGAACCGAAACAGCTAAAATTCTGCTCGATATCAAAGCCGTTAATTTTCGGCCCGAAGAGCCTTACATCCTAACATCCGGCAAAGCGAGCCCCGTTTACATCGATTGCCGCAAGATCATTTCCTTTACCGAAGAACGCCGTGCCATTATCGACATGGCGGTCAAACAACTCAGCGATGCCATCGACGTGAAAGCCATCGATGCCGTTGCCGGCGGCGAAACCGCGGGTATTCCCTACGCCGCTTGGATCGCCGAGGCGATGTCGTTACCGATGCTGTATGTACGCAAGCAGCCCAAAGGTTTCGGCCGCAATGCGCAAATCGAAGGCGATCTCGCTGAAGGCAGCCATGTGCTATTGATCGAAGATCTTGCCACCGACGGCGGCAGTAAGCTGAACTTCGTTAACGCCTTGCGCAAAGCCGGTTCAACCGTCAGCGACACCTTCGTCGTCTTCTTTTACGATATTTTCGAGGGCTCTCTTGAAGGTCTGAAAAAGGAAGGCGTTACCCTGCATTACCTGGCCACCTGGCGCGACGTCCTTGACGTCGCTAAAAAAGAACAGCGTTTCCCCGATTCAGCGATTGCGGAAGTAAAGAAATTCCTGGATGATCCTATATCCTGGTCCGCGGCTCACGGTGGAAAGATTGATCCGTAACTTTCTGATTGCTGCTTTCATTTGCGTTACGGTTGCCGTTAACGCACAGCCTTCTCTCACAGCCGAACCGAACGACCACAGAGAACTCACAATCGGCCTCACGCAGTTCCCTTCGACGCTGCATCCGAATATCGATTCCATGTTGGCTAAAAGCTACATTCTGGCCATGGTGCGCCGTCCGTTCACGGTCTACAACCACGACTGGAAACTCATTTGCATGCTGTGCACTAAATTGCCGACCCTGGAAAACGGGTTGGCAAAATTGGAACGCACACCGAAAGGTGCGCGCGGCATCGCAGTGACATACACCATTCTCCCCCAGGCCGTATGGGGCGATGGCAAACCAATCACGACTAAAGACGTTATGTTTACCTGGAAAGTCGGGCGGCACAAACTGAGCGGCGTCAGCAATCGTGAAATGTACCGCCGGGTTTATAAAATCGACGTCGTGGACGACAAAACCTTCACGTTACATTTCGACCGCGTCACATTTCAGTACAATGAAATAAACAATTTTGATCTACTCCCCCACCATATCGATTCCAAAAAATTCTTCTCCAACCCCAAAGAATACAAAAACCGCACGGCGTTCGATTCCGATCCGACCAATGAGGGGCTGTATTTCGGTCCATATGTGGTTGCCGATCTTGAGCGGGGCTCTCATGTCGTGCTTGAGCGCAATCCGAAATGGTGGGGCAAAAAACCCTACTTCAAACAGATTGTTGTGCGCGTCATCGGCAATACGGCGGCGTTGGAAGCAAATTTATTGTCTGGCGGCATTGATATGATTGCCGGTGAACTCGGCCTTACCATCGATCAGGCCTTAGCGTTTGAACAAAGACACCGGCGCCAATTCAATATTTTCTATCATCCCGGCTTAATTTATGAACATATCGACCTCAATCTCGACAATCCGATTCTAAAGGATAAAAGAGTCCGCAAGGCGCTTATTCACGCCATCGACCGTGAAGCGATCAGCAAGGTTTTATTCGCCGGCCGCCAGCCGGTAGCGCACTCAAACGTCAATCCGCTGGACTGGGTCTATAATAAATCCCTGCCGAGATACCGGTATGACCCCAAAAAAGCAGCCGCGCTTCTTAACGAAGCAGGTTGGAATGTGATGCGCAAGGGCATTCGCTACAATAAAAAAGGCGAACGTTTAAAACTTCGGCTCATGACGACAGCGGGCAACCGGACCCGCGAACTGGTTTCACAGGTCCTGAAAAGCCAGTGGCGCTATATCGGCATTGATACCCGTATCCGCAACGAACCGGCCCGGGTTTTCTTCGGTCAAACCGTAACCGAACGGCGCTATCCGGCGATGGCCATGTTTGCGTGGATTAGTTCGCCCGAAAACGTGCCACGCTCGCAACTTCATTCCGCCCATATCCCCACTCAAGGAAATAACTACTCAGGACAAAATTATACCGGCTTTGCAAACAAGGAAGTCGATGAATTACTCGATGCCATTGAAATCGAACTCGATAAAAAGAAGCGTCTCAAACTGTGGCACCGCCTGCAACAAATCTATATTGAGGAGTTACCCGTTTTACCGCTGTATTTCCGGGCCGAGGCTTTGATCTTGCCGCATTGGCTGAAGGGATTAAAGCCAACGGGGCATACGGGTGCCAGTACCCTTTGGGTCGAACATTGGCATGCAAAGGAAACGCGATAACGATGGCAAGTTCTGTGGCAAGTTCTGTGGCAAGTTCAGCAGCAACGGCTGAAAAGTTACCGGAAAAATCGGCATTGACCGTCGATGGACTCGAAGTGAGCTTTAATACCGATGACGGCCCCATTAAAGCGATCGATCAAGTGTCATTTGATTTAACGCCGGGCAAAACATTGGCGTTGGTTGGCGAATCCGGTTCCGGGAAATCTATCACCGCGTTTTCGATCATGCGACTTCTGCCAAAGGTAGCACGCGTCACCGGTGGCACGATCCACTTTGATAATGCCGATTTGCTGACGGTTCCCGATTTAAACATGCGTCATTACCGCGGCGACCGCATCGGTATGATCTTTCAAGAACCGATGACCGCGCTTAATCCTGTTTACCGGGTCGGTGACCAGATCGCTGAAGTGTTGCATATTCATTTCGGCACAGAAAAAGACCAGGCCTTAACAAAAGCAATCGAGATGCTGGAACGGGTCGGCATTCCCGATGCGCCGGCACGTGCTCAGGCTTTTCCCCATCAACTGTCAGGCGGTATGCGCCAGCGGGTCATGATCGCCATGGCGTTGATTTGCGAACCCGACATTCTCATCGCCGATGAACCGACAACGGCCTTGGATGTGACAATCCAAGCGCAAATCCTCGATCTGATCATGGATATGCAGGCTGAAATGGGCATGGCGATATTATTCATCACACACGATCTGGCCGTCGTTTCTGAATTTGCCGACGAGGTCATGGTGATGTACGCGGGACGCATCGTCGAACGCGCACCGACCAAGGACTTGTTCGAAGACCCCAAGCATCCCTATACCCGCGGCCTGATCGAAACGCTGCCGGTTTCAGGCAAACACCGTGAACGCCTACCGACAATTCCCGGCCAGGTCCCGCCGCTCACACAACTGCCGGACGGATGCCGCTATTCGAACCGCTGCCCGCTGGTCGACGATGAATGCCGCCGGAAGGAACCGGGGCTGCTTGACATGGGCGCGATGGGCGCGATGGGCGCTGAACGCTTTGCCGCCTGCTGGAAGGCGCAACCATGAATGAACAAACCTCTATGAGTGATTCGCCGATCATCGAAGCGCGCAACTTGTCCGTCCATTTTTCCGTACCCGGCAAAGGCTTTCGTAAACATGAGCGTCAAACCGTACGTGCGGTACACGATGTCAGCCTCAGCCTGAAGCCCGGCAAAACACTGGCGTTGGTCGGCGAGTCCGGCTGCGGCAAAACAACCTTGGTCCGCGCCCTGTCGCTCCTGATCAAGCCCACCGCAGGTGAAGTTCATTTCGATGGCACCGACATCACTCACTATAAACACAGACAACTTCGTCCGCTGCGCAGGCAAATCCAAATGGTGTTTCAGGACCCCTACTCGTCTCTAAATCCCCGGATGCCGGTCGGCAGCTTGATTTCGGAACCACTTGTTATCCATGGTATCGGCAATCGCAACGAACGTCGTGACAAAGTCGCCGAATTGCTCGTGTCGGTCGGCTTGAACGCAGATATCATGAACCGTTATCCGCATCAATTCAGCGGCGGGCAGCGACAACGCATCGCGATAGCCCGCGCGCTCGCGCTCGACCCAAACCTCATAATTTTGGACGAACCGGTCTCCGCGCTCGATGTTTCAGTACAAAGCCAAGTATTGAACCTGTTGCAGGACCTTCAGGAAAAACTCGGTCTTACGTATTTATTCATCGGCCATAATTTAACGGTTATCCGTTATATTGCCGATGAAGTTGCGGTGATGTATCTAGGCGAAGTCGTCGAGCATGCGGAAACTCAGGAATTATTTTCCAATCCTCGCCACCCATACACCCAAGCACTGTTGAGAGCAGCCCCCGTCCATGGTGTTGGCAAACGCAAACACACGACACAGCTCAAAGGTGATCCACCTTCGCCACTTGCGCCCCCACCGGGTTGTTCGTTCCATCCGCGCTGTCCTGCCGCACAGGATATTTGCGCCACTAAGGAACCGGTGTTCGAGGACGTTCCAAACCACGCCGGTCACCGCGCGGCCTGCCACTTCAAAGATCAGGTGCCAACATGACCCGGTATATTCTGAACCGCATCGGTCAAACCGCCATAGTGATCGCAATCATGTCGTTTGTGATTTACGGCCTGATCGGCCTCATGCCCGGTGATCCGATCGATTTGATGATTGCCGCCGATCCCAAGATGACATCAGCTGATGCAGCCGAGCTTCGGGAGTTGTACGGCTTAGATAAGCCGATTTATGAACGTTATAGGAACTGGGCGTTGGCCGCTCTCGAGGGCGATCTCGGCTATTCCCGCCTTTATGCTCAGCCGGTTCTCGATGTGCTTTGGCCGGCTCTGGCTAACACACTGATATTACTCGGCCTGACGATGTTTTTCTCAATCATCATCGGGCTGCCGCTCGGTATTATCGCCGCGTTAAAGCCTTACTCCAAAGTGGATTACTTTGTGAACTTTCTCGCATTTGGCGGCATCTCGACCCCGTCGTTCTGGCTAGCACTGTTGCTCATCATCTTCTTTTCGGTGCAACTCGGCATCCTGCCTGCAAGCGCAATGGTCATCGGCAATAATGCCGGGTTTTGGGAACATGCCGCCGCGTTGGCATTACCGGTCATGACACTCACTATTCATAGTATTGCGTCTTACAGTCGGCATATGCGCTCCAACATGATCGAAATTATGCGGCGCGATTATATCCGTACCGCCCGCGCAAAAGGGTCCAGCGAACAACGTGTTGTGCTGAAACATGCATTGCGCAACGCCTTGATCCCGGTGGTGACAATTTTCGGTCTCGATTTCGGCACCTTGTTTTCCGGCGCGTTGGTGACGGAAACGATCTTTGCTTATCCGGGCATGGGTAAATTGATTTTCGATTCAATCATGGGCAATGACTTCAACATGGCCCTCATTGCACTGCTCTTTGCGACCCTTATGACGATGATTGGCAACCTGCTCGCCGATCTCGGTTACGGTTGGCTCGACCCCCGCATTTCGTATCAGGGGAATAGCTGATGGCCGCAATAACACGCGATAGTGAAACCATGTTAACGCTTGCTTGGCGGCGTTTTCGGCGCCATACCGTCGCATTATTCTGCGCAGGCGTTCTCATCTGCATGGCAATCTTGTCATTTTCAGCACCTTTGATCGAACTGTTGCTCAACACCGACGCCAACCTTGTTAATTTATACGAACGGTTTGCCGGTCCTTCCTGGAAACACCCACTCGGCACCGATGAACTCGGTCGTGATGTTTTCGTGCGGCTTCTTTACGGCGGTCAGGTTTCACTCATGGTCGGTTTGACGGCAGCCTTCGCGGCCGCCGTGTTCGGCACGGTAATCGGCCTCATCGCCGGTTATTACGGCGGTAAATTCGATGCATTCTTGATGCGCACCACAGACGCGGTCATCGCACTGCCCCTGTTACCGCTGCTGATCGTTCTGGCGGCCATTGATCTTCGCAAACTCGGCCTGTCGGTGGAATTGATGGAGTCTGAAAACATCAGCCTGTACCGGATTATCGTGATTGTCGCGTTGTTCGGTTGGACGACGGTGGCCCGGTTGGTCCGCGGACGCACCCTGACCGTCCGCGAGCGCGATTTCGTTCTTGCCGCACGCAGTCAAGGAGCCAGCGCACCGCGCATCATGTTCGTGCATATCTTACCCAATGTCGTATCTCCGATCCTTGTCGCGACGACATTATCGATCGGCAATGTAATCTTATTGGAGTCCGTCCTCAGCTTTTTCGGTCTTGGCATCCAGCCGCCAATCGCGAGTTGGGGCAATCTCCTGACCAACGCCCAGGAGTTGATCTGGCAGGCTCCGGCCCTGGTAATTTATCCAGGCCTGACGATCTTCCTCACAGTGATTTCCTTTAACTTTCTTGGCGACGGCCTTCAGGACGCCCTCGATCCACAGGCGATGGAACGTTCGGATTAAACCGCCGCCAATCCCTTTGGGATAAGCTGTGGAGAAATATGACCGAACTGTGAACAACTCTGTGGATAAGTTACGAATTGAGGGCATAGTCTGTAATAATCTTTGTAAATCAATATCTTACAAAGAGGCCTTCTTTATCCACCGTTGATTAATTCCGATACATCAGCGGCTCACAACAATGACGCTGATAACCCCGTTCAACGATGGTCTATTCTTCTTGTGAGGCCGCTCTAAGCCGTCTAGAAACGCTCGACCTTAGGAACCATAAGATAAATTGATCCGAGGCCACTATGAGTAGCAAACTTGTAAATTCGGCGGCGAGCCGGGATATCGCTTATCACCTCCACCCCTACACGCACTTAAAGCAACACGAAGAAGACGGTTCATTGATCATCGCGCGCGGTGAAGGCGTTCGCGTATTTGACATTGACGGTAATGCCTATATCGAAGGCATGGCTGGGTTATGGTGCACAGCGCTTGGCTTTTCTGAAGAGCGCCTCATTGAAGCCGCGCAACGGCAAATGAAAACCTTGCCTTTCTATCATAGCTTTAACAGCAAGGCTTCGGACGTGATTGGTGCGCTGGCACAGGAAATTATCGATCTCGCACCTGTACCGATGTCTAAGGTGTTTTTTGCCAACTCCGGCTCCGAAGCGATCGATACGGCCA
>CALINB010000009.1 GCA_938045325.1 uncultured Rhodospirillales bacterium
TCGTTTGAATATGTTCCGGAATCCGGCCGGACAAAATCCAATGATAAAACCGTGAACCGAACACGCAGCGGTTAAATTTGGGCCAAGTTAAAACCATGGACAGGTTTATCTTCCAACGAAACCGTTTGAAAATTTAGTCGAGCTCAAACGCGTTTTTATAATCTAGTTTGAGCGCAGGGTCCTGATCTTCTTTCTTCAGCAGACAATTTCCGACAACCAGGACATCGATTTCGGATCCCATCAAGCAGCGAAACGCATCCTCCGGCGTGCAGGCAATCGGCTCGCCGCGAACGTTAAAGCTTGTGTTCACCAACACGGGGCAATCCGTTAGTTCTTTGAACCGAGAAATCAGGGCATGATAACGGGGATTGGTTTCCCGGTGTACGGTTTGCACGCGCGCCGAATAGTCGACATGCGTCACGGCGGGAATTTCCGAGCGTACGACGTTCAGTTGTTCAATACCGAAAAGCGATTTTTCCTGATCCGTCATGGCGCGGCGCCGGTTTTCGACGACATCGGCGACAATCAGCATATAGGGGCTGTCCGCATTCAACTCGAACCAATCGGCGGCGTCTTCGCTTAAAACGGACGGGGCGAAGGGCCGGAACGATTCCCGGTATTTTACTTTTAAATTTAATGTTTTTTGCATGCTCGCCGAACGTGGATCACCGAGAATCGACCGGCCGCCGAGCGCGCGCGGCCCAAATTCCATGCGGCCTTGGAACCAGCCGATCGCCTTTTCGTCTGCAAGTGCCTGCGCGGTTACTTCGATGACGTCTTGATCGCTGAGAACCGTGAATTTGGCGCCCGCCTCTTGTAGCCGTTGTTCGATGTCTTTTTGTGAAAACGCGGGACCGAGATAGCTGCCATGCATGGCATCGGCATGGCCGTTAAGCTTGCGTGGTTGTTTTTGATAGAGATGATAAGCACAGAGTGCGGCACCCAAGGCGCCGCCCGCATCGCCGGCGGCCGGTTGTACCCAAATATTTTCGAAAGCACCATCGCGCAGTACTTTGCCGTTGGCGACGCAATTGAGCGCGACACCGCCAGCCAGGCAAAGATTTTTTGAGCCCGTTTCTTTCGCCAAAGAACGGGTTAATTTCAGCACCACTTCTTCAACGGCTTTTTGTACCGATGCCGCCAAATCCATATGTTTCTGGGTCAGCAGCTCTTCCGGCGGACGAACCGGGCCGCCGAAAAGTTCGGCGAATTTGTCGTTGGTCATACGAAGTCCGGTGCAATAGTCGAAATAATCTTGATTAAGCCGGAACGATCCGTCGTCTTTTACGTCAATAAGATGGTCGAAAATGAGATCAACGTATTTCGGTTCGCCGTAAGGCGCTAGGCCCATCACTTTGTATTCACCGGAATTGACGCGAAAGCCGGTGTAATACGTGAACGCTGAATACAAAAGTCCAAGCGAATGCGGAAAGTGAATTTCCTTCGTCATTTGCAGATCGGCGCCGTTTCCTTGAGCGACAGACGTGGTCGCCCATTCACCGACACCATCCATGGTCAGGACGACGGCTTCTTCAAAAGGCGAAGGAAAAAATGCCGAAGCGGCGTGGCTTTGATGGTGCTCCGAAAACAAAAGCTTGTTTTGCCAATCGAAATCCGGGTCGTATGTCTTGAATTGTTTGCGCAGCAAGTCTTTTTGGAAAAGTTTTTCGCGCAGCCAAACCGGAATAGCCATGCGAAACGATTTGAAGCCGCGCGGCGCAAAGGCGACATAGGTTTCCAGCAGGCGTTCGAATTTTAAAAACGGCTTATCGTAAAAGGCAACAAAATCGATGTCTTTAAGCGTAACCCCGGCATGCTCTAGGCAATAGGCGATGGCGTTCTCCGGAAATCCTGCGTCATGTTTTTTGCGTGTAAACCGCTCTTCTTGAGCCGCCGCAGTAATAATCCCGTCTTCAATAAGTGTTGCGGCACTATCGTGATAAAATGCTGAAACGCCGAGAACGCGCAAAGCGGTGTCCTTTTAAAAGATCGTATAGATGAACGGCGCGACGGCTGATCCTTGGCTTAAAACAACGAGACCGCCGAAGATTACCATCATAATAATGATCGGTAATAACCAGAATTTTTTTCGCGTTCGTAAAAACAGCCATAATTCGGCTAAGAAAGACATTGTATTTCCTAAAATTGATTACGCATTGTTTTTGGGTCAGGACCCGGCGGTTGACGTTCGATCCAATAGCTTTTTACGGATGGGTCAAATTTACGATTAAGCGAATCTTTGCCGCATAGCTTCATGATGAGAGCAACCGGTGTCACGGTTGTAAAAAATATCAACGCCATGATAATTGGGTTAACGATCTTATGCAGGAGCAGGCCAAAGCGGAACCATAACCAATTGAGCGGCTTTAAAAGTGCCGGTGCCAATAAGCTAAGGGCCAGGAAAATGCCGGCGACGATCATTGACCATAAGCGAACAGCACCATCGTTAATGAGCGGCCAGAGTCCGATGATGATGAAGACAACGGCAAATACGATTCCCAGCGCGCGCTCTGAACCGGCCTTAACCTCGTTCTCGCGCGTTAGGTCTTCATGAAATGACGGTTGCTGTGCCATTGGTTTATCCGTTTGCTATAGGGTGTTTACTACCCTATCGACCAAAACGTAAAGGTTTCCTTGCTTTATGAGGCCTGCTTTAGCCGGGCGGCGAAAAATCCATCCATGCCGCCGTGTTCATCTAAGTCGTGGGGCAGGGTGCGTAAGGCTCCTTCTTCTGTCAGCCAGTCATTGAATCCAAAGACTTCATCGCCGCGGATAGGGTCCCGGATCCAATTATCCTGATGGCTTAAAAATGCCGAAATCTGAGCGGGCCCCTCCTCGATTTGCAGGGAGCAAGTACAATAGACAATCGTGCCACCGGGCTTGATCATGGCGGCTGCCGCCTGCAATAGGGCTTGTTGTATAGTGGCGACGGCTGAAATATCGCCGGGTTGTTTTAACCAAGAGATGTCAGGATGGCGCCGGATGGTGCCGGTTGCCGTGCAGGGGGCATCGATCAGTACACCGTCGACCGGTTCGGCGGGTCGCCAGGTTCGGCTATCGGCCTTGATGATTTCTGCCTTCAAATCGAGGCGTTTTAAATTGTCCCGTAATGTTTTCAGCCGCCCTTCGGCGCGGTCAACGGCAATTACGCTGGCACCGGCCTGAATAAGCTGTGCCGTCTTTCCGCCGGGTGCGGCACAAAGATCAATGATGGTTTTGCCCTTTACATCGCCGAATAATGTAACCGGTAAGGCTGCTGCGACATCCTGCACCCACCAAGCGCCTTCTTTGTATCCAGGAAGTTCCGGAACCGAGCCGCCGCCGGTTCGCCGCACAGATCCGTTCGGCAAGACGGAGCCTTCGAGCGTTGCCGCCCAGGCATCGGGATCTTTTTTAACGGTCAGATCGAGCGGGGGTTCTTTTAAATGAGCTTCGGCGATCCGTCCGGCGGTTTCTTCTCCATAAGTATCGCACCAGGTTTGCCACAGCCAATCTGGCGTATTCAGCCGTCCGGCATGTTGTGCGGCCATCAGTGCTTCGCCTTCTTTTGCAATCCGGCGCAAAATAGCATTCACAAAACCTTTTTGCGGCTTAAAGCCATAAACATCGGCGAGATTAACGGCCGTATCGACAGCGGCATGGGGGGGCGTTTTCAAAAATAAAATTTGCGTAACACCGAGCCGTAAAATATAGCGAATGTCTTCTGCGCGTTTGGGCAATGGTTTATCAAGACAATGGTCGATGAGTGCATCGACTTGCCCAAGCCGCCGTAAGGTGGTTGCGCAAACCTGGCGGACAAACCCGCGATCACTGGCATCTAATTTTTTCATACCCTGGTGTTGCGCGAGGGCTTCGTCGAACGGTTTTTTGTGACCGAGTACGCTCAAAAGAA
>CALINB010000010.1 GCA_938045325.1 uncultured Rhodospirillales bacterium
CCGAATCAATGACGCAAGTTGAGCAGACGCGCTTTTCATCGTTTGCGTTCAGAGGCACGGACGGCGGATTTCTGCCGCCGCAAGTGGTCGGAAAACAGCACCAGCCCACGATTGCAACGAAATTCGTTTTTGTTGGCATTCCCGATGGCGCAACGGTGCGTGTGCAGGCAAAAGCACTAACAACGGAAAAACGAAATGGCATTACGCTCTCACCGTTTGAATCGCAGGATAGCATTCAAGCCGCTTACAAGGAAAAATTTTTAGACAATCCGTTCTACCAATCCGCTTCACTCTACCCTGCCGACCTTGCCAAAGTTGAAGGCTACACTTACATCGGCGGGCAGTATGTTGCACAAATTCGCGTCTCTTCTCTGCAATATCAACCCGACAAGCGCGTGCTGGTGTGGAATCGCTTGGTGAAGTTGGACGTAGAAATTCTGCCATCTGCTCCTACCTTCACGCCGACGGAGCGGCACACCACAAGCGACTTCGACGAGCAAACGCTCAAACGCTTGCTCATCAATTACCGCGACGCCAAAACGTGGCGACAAGCCGAACCGCCGCGCGCCTTTCGTCCAACCGCAACATCATGGTATAATCCTGCCAATCCATACCTCAAAATCTACACCGCCAAAGACGGCGTTTACCGCATTACAGGCGCAACGCTTGCCGCATCAGGCTTGAACTTATCGGGCGTTAATCCGCGCACGTTCAAACTCTACTTCAAAGGACGAGAAGTGCCGATTCGCATCATCGGCGAAGAGGACAATCAACTTGACCCAACGGATATTATCGAATTCATCGGCTACATCAATCGTGGCGAGCCTGAACCGATTCTCAATCCGAACTCAGGCTTGCAAACGGGAACGGTTACGGAATATCTCAATATGCATTCCGACACGTGCGTTTTTTGGCTCACTTGGGGCGGCGCGTTGGGCAGACGCATGTTGGAAGAAAACGCCACGCCAAACAACACCACGCCGCAAAGCGCCTACCGCGACACGCGCCACTACGAGCGCGATACGATTTACGTAACAGGCTTTACAAGTTTTGATAGCATCACCACCGAGCGCGTGCCAGGCGAAGGCTGGATTTGGAAACGCTTACAAGTCAATGATTTCAACACAAGCGATTCACTCGTTCAGCCATTCATCGTTCGCAACCCTTCTTCAACAGGCAACAGCGACCTGCAACTGCGCGTCGTTAGCGCGACTTTCACACCGTCGACGCTCGATGTGTTTCTCAACAATAGTCTCGTAACAACGATTTCAATCAGCAATCGTGGCGAAGTGATTCGCACCGCAACCTTTCCCACATCGCTTTTGCAAGCAGGCGAAAACCGCTTGACACTTCGGCTTGCACAAGGCACAGGGAGCAGTGTTCTGGATTTTGATTGGTTCAAGATTACGAGCGATTTTCTCTACACGCTTCCGCCCGCCGACGAACAGTTTGAATTTGCTTCAAACGCAAATGCCGATATTGTGCTCACCAATGGGCAAAGTTCCAACAACTTTATTTACAATCTTTCCGACAGCACGATTCTCACCAATGTGGCGCAAGTCGGGAACACGCTTCGATTTAGCGCACAAAGTGGCAGGCGTTACATCGCAACCAGCACCTATCTCACGCCGGTTGTGCGTGCGCATCAAAACGGCGACTTGCGCAACTCAAACAACGGTGCCGATTACATCATCATCACGCACCCGCTTTTTCTTTCGCAAGCAAATCGTTTAGCGACTTTTCGACAAACATCGTTAGGTGGCGGCTATCGCACGAAAGTGGTTACGACCGAAGAAGTTTATGCTGAGTTTAGCGACGGCTTTTTCACGCCGAAAGCCATTCAAGAGTTTCTCAAATATGCTTACAACAATTGGCAACTGCCGCGCCCGAAGTATGTTTTGCTGATGGGCAGTGGCACTTGGGACCCGAAGAATAATTTCGGTTTTGCAGAGCCGCTCCGAAAGTTGCCGTTGGTTCCTGTTTATGGCAATCCCGTGAGCGAAATTTGGTTTGTGAGTTTTGAAAATTCGCCGAGCCGTCCGTTCGTGAATGTGCCGAAAATGCACATCGGGCGCGTTCCAGCAGTAACGCTCGAAGAGGCGACGATTTACGTCGATAAGCTCATTGAGATGGCGAACCGACCGCTCTCGCAAGCGTGGTATAAGCAGTTTCTTTTCATCACGGGCGGGATTGGCAGTTTTGAGCAACAACTCTTTCGCGCCAATGCGTTGAACATCATCAACGCCTCGGTTTTACCGCCGCCGACGGCGGGCATTGTGGATACCATTTTCAGAGACGACGATAACCCCTTCGTCAGTTCGCTTGCGGCGGAGCGTATTCAAAACCGAATCAATTCAGGCACGGCAGTTCTTAACTTCGTTGGACATGCGGGAAGCGAGACGTGGGATTTCACACTCGGCGACCCGAGAGTGCTTCGTAACAATGGTAAGTATCCGCTGATTTTCAGTTGGACTTGCCACACAGGACGCTTTGCCGAGCCGAATCGTCGCACCTTCGGCGAAACGTTTGTCTTTTTGCCCCAAGCAGGCGCAACAAACTTTGTTGGCACAGCAGGCTACGGCTACGTCGGTCCAGACGATGTGCTCAATCGGGCTGTCTATCGCGCCATTGCCGATACGCTTCGCGAAGTCGGCTTAATTTGGAACGCGGCGTATCAAACGCTTTTAGCGCAAACGTTTTTTTGGTCGGCAGTTAACATTTGCACGCTCGACCAATACAACATTCAAGGCGACCCCGCACAGCCGATTGTCATTCCACGCAAGCCTGACTTTGATATTCAGCCCAACGATATAGCCTTTCAATCGCAAACGATTTATGAAGAAGATGACCAATTCGTTAAAGTGTCGGCGCGTAACTTTGGCATTGCCTCGCCCGATAGCGTCAGCCTGCGCATTTATGAACGCGCACAGGGCGGCGCATTTACAAAAATTGCCGATACGCTCTTCTCAAAAATTTTAGTGCGCGATTCGCTCATCATTCGGCTGAACTTTCGCAACCGCACAGGCACGCGCGAGTTAGAGTTTCGTGTCAATGAAGACGGCGCGATTGATGAAGTTAATCCTGCAAACAACACCGCCCGCACAACGATTATTGTTTTTCCGAACGATGTGGTTGGCACGATGCCGTATAACTTCTCCATTTTGCCTGCAAGCAATCCCACATTCAGCATCATC
>CALINB010000011.1 GCA_938045325.1 uncultured Rhodospirillales bacterium
GGTTGGTTTGATCCATAAATTGACTGAGCTGAGACGACCCAAAGAACTCACGGACTGCCGCAGCCGCTGGTTTAGCATTAATCAGATCATGTGGCATGACGGTGTCGATATCGACCGAGCTCATCCGTTCACGAATGGCACGTTCCATACGCAATAAACCGATGCGATATTGATTTTCCATCAATTCACCGACGGAACGAACCCGGCGATTACCGAGGTTATCGATATCGTCGATTTCGCCGCGACCGTCTTTTAATTCTACCAATGTCTTTACGACGGCCAGGATGTCTTCACGGCGCAGCACCCGGATCGTATCGGGAACCTCGTCTTTGTCGAATTCCATACGGGAATTAATTTTAACCCGGCCAACAGCTGATAAGTCGTAGCGTTCCGGATTAAAGAACATATTGTGAAACAACGCTTCCGCGGTTTCGACCGTCGGCGGCTCGCCCGGGCGCATGACCCGGTAGATATCGATCAAAGCTTCTTCACGGGATGTGTTCTTATCAACGGCCAGCGTATTGCGGATATACGGCCCAACATTTACGTGATCGATCGCTAAAGTCGGAATTTCATCAATATTGGCTTCGTTAAGGGCCTCTAAATTTTCCTCGGTAATCTCATCGCCGGCTTCGGCGTAAATTTCACCGCTTTGTTCGTTAATAATGTCAGTCGCGATGTAACGACCAATCAAATCTTCATCGGAAACGAGCTGCTCTTCCATTCCCTTTTCTTCCAACTGGCGCAGCAGCCGCGGCGTCATTTTTGTGCCCATTTCGGCAACGACCCGGCCCGACTTGGCATTGATTAAGTCAGACGTCAGTTTCACACCGCGAAGGCGTTCGGCATTGAAAGGCGTTTTCCAGCCCTTCTTGGCACGAACGAAACTGACCGTGTCATAAAACATTTTGAGAATGTCTTCCGGCGATAAGCCAAATGTTTCTTCCGACAGAAGCTCTTTGCCTTCCTCTTCATATTGCTTGCGCTTCTTCGCCGTCTCTTCGTTATCTAACGCCATCAGGATTGTCGTGACTGGCAACTTCCGGCGACGGTCGATCCGAACATAAGCAAGATCCTTGGCGTCGAATTCAAAATCGAGCCAGGAACCGCGATATGGGATAACCCGGGCCGCGAACAGGTACTTACCGGAGGAATGGGTTTTGCCTTTGTCGTGATCGAAAAACACACCCGGGGAACGGTGCATTTGCGACACGATAACGCGCTCGGTCCCATTAATCACGAACGTGCCATTACTCGTCATCAGCGGCATATCGCCCATGTAAACATCTTGCTCTTTGATATCGCGGATCGAACGGGCACCCGTTTCTTCGTCGATATCCCAAACCACGAGGCGAAGCGTCACGCGCAATGGCGCGGAATAGGTCATGCCGCGCTGTTGGCATTCTTCAACATCGTACTTCGGTTCTTCAAAAGCATAGCTGACGAACTCAAGCGTACCGCGTTCAGCAAAATCCTGAATCGGAAATACCGATTTAAAGACCTCTTGAAGGCCCGCATCGATGCGGTTATCCGGTTCAATATCCCGTTGCAGAAAAAATTCGTATGAAGATTTCTGAACTTCAATCAAGTTCGGCATCGGCACAGTCGACATTAACCGGCCGAAGTACCGGCGAACACGCTTACGGCTCGTTAAAGTATTTTCCATGTTTATTCCCCGCGACAATCTGACTCATGGCGCTATGTTGACGTCCTGACTGCCGATCAGGCCGTTGGGATCATTCTGCGTACGCAAAAGTACGGGCAGTCCTAACGGACTACCGATTCAGTACGGTCCCATTTAGTGAAACGCGCCTGCTTTCCCGGTTGCGGCAAAACCAATTCGGGCAGGTGCGCAGGAATAGATTGTAAGGGATTGCCACGGCGCGCATTAAAGCGCCGTGGACGAAACCCCTGATCGCGATCAATCACGCGTGATGTCACGACTCTACTTGAGCTCAACCGTTGCGCCGGCTTCCTCAAGTTTCTTCTTAATCTCCTCAGCTTCCTCTTTCTTCGCACCCTCTTTAACGGGCTTCGGCGCCGATTCAACCAAGTCCTTGGCTTCTTTCAGGCCCAATCCGGTGATGGTACGAACTTCCTTAATCACGTTAATTTTCTTATCGCCGGCAGCGGCCAAGATGATATCAAACTCATCTTTTTCTTCCGCGGCTTCGGCAGCCGGCGCGGCACCGCCAGCGGCAGCAACCGCAACCGGTGCTGCGGCGGAAACGCCCCATTTTTCTTCCAGCATTTTGCTGAGTTCGGCCGCTTCCATCACGGTCAAACTCGAGAGGTCTTCTGCAATTTGTTCCAAATTAGCCATTTTAATATCTCCTAAGGCTTGAACTGTTAACTCAATGACAGCGATTACGCCGCCTCGCTTTGCCCATAAGCACTAATGACACGAGCCACTTGACCCGCCGGCGCCTGCAACACACCAGCAATCCGTGTTGCCGGTGTATTCAGCATGCCGACAATCTTGGCACGAAGTTCATCCAACGACGGTAAGGTCGCCAGAGCC
>CALINB010000012.1 GCA_938045325.1 uncultured Rhodospirillales bacterium
CTACAGGCATGGCCCTGCGTGAAACAATAATATCAGGCACTTTCAAGGGAATTTTAGTTAAAATATTCCACTTAGGTAAAATATTCCACCGGCCAGAAACATGCCTTACATGAAAATGGGAGAGCCCGATGCCAACCGATAAATTTACCACGGAACCCGTTTCTAAAACGGTCGAAGTAACATTCAATGGCGCAACGATTGCCCATAGTAAAAAAACGTTATTGCTGCGCGAGGGCAATCATGCACAGGTGTATTATTTTCCCCGTTCGGACGTGAATTTTGATGTCTTAAAGAAAACCGGTCACTTGACCCATTGACCGCATAAGGGCGATGCGTCCTACTATTCGATCACCGTCGGTGGTCAAACGGCAGAAAATGCAATCTGGAGCTACGAAGACCCTGTCGATGTGGCACAAGATATCAAGGAATATCTGGCATTTTATCCGGACCAGGTAAAAATCTCGGATTAATTAATTCGGTACCTGAATTGTTTTTCCGGAAGCCGTATTAAAATTAAATACGTTTGTACGATCGGCAATGAGTGGCTTGGCACCATCCCAGACAAACAGTTTACAAGCGGCAATTATCAAAAAGGCATACATAGCCCGCCGGAAAAATTGCTCGCTTGTCCGGTCGAATAACATTTTGCCTAAATAAGCACCAATAAACGTGCCGGCAAACAGCAAAAAGATTAAACCGCCATGGCTGATCTCGACTCGATCCCATATTAATATAAATAAGGGGATCTTCGAAGCACTGGCAATAAATGACGCAACAGCCCAAGTGCCGGAAAATTCATTCTTGTTTAATTTTAAGGCTATAAAAAACGGCGCCATAACCGGAGCGACGGCACCGACCGTCATCGAACCGATACCGGCAAGTGCACCGCTCGCTAGCATCGAACGTTTTGCATTCGATGGTGTGATCCGGATTGTATGGCTAAACAAAATAAAAAGGATGATATAAACCGCTTGGATCATTTTGATAATCGGTTGCCATTCCGTAAGCGAAATCAGCTGTAACCAAATCACCGTGCCAATGAAGGCGCCCGGAATAAAACTCAACAAAAACAACCCTAAAAAACGCCATTGAATATGCCGGTAAAAAAGCCAAATACGTGCCGAGGCGCCACCGGATTGAACCGTACCGAATAATGGAATCAACAGTGCGTAATCGATGACCATCGCCATCGCAGCGAATAAGAAAACACCGCCGCCAATCCCAACAACGACAGTCAGCCCCATCGTCAAAATGGCCGCCACAAAAAGAAATGCTATTTGTGCAATACCGATAACCAACGCTTTTAAGTTTCACCCTGCTCTATCGGCTGTTTAAATCCAGCCCGCCTTTTAAAGGCATTATGATCAACCATTTCTGAGCAGGATATTGGGGAGGCAAACCCTGACACAGAGAATGGTTTCATGCATACTTAATCCATAGCATCGTATGCATGGAGCATTTTATGGGCTGCTGAATAAAGAGGACACTATCCTTAAGGATAGTATTGTCAAAATTTTCTATATTTTTTGTGGATAGGGTGTGGATGGCTCCAGGCCTGAAACAATCAATTCAATATAAAACTGCAAGGAATGACTAAGTCGGGAGAACGCCGAGAAGCGCTTTGCGGAACCGCAGCTTCATGTAAGACGCATCGCGGGTTTTCGGCACCGTCGGCGGTTGATCGCCGGTAATTTTAACGCAGGCAAAAACCGGCCCCGGCGATTCTTGTATCCGACGAACCTTATCGTCAACATCGGCAGGATCGGCCAAATCAAAAGCAACAGGAAAGCCGGCGGCTTGTGCCATACCGGCGAGATCAACGCCATAGCCGCTCGCGGTCAACTGGTTGCCGGTCTCGACATAATGGCCATTATCAAGAACGACGACAGCTAAGTTATCTGGCTTTTTCGTCATAATGGTGGCAAGGCTGCCGATACCCATTAGCATGTCGCCATCACCGAGGACGGTAATCACACGACGGCTTGGCTGAGCCAGGGCCATCCCTAAAGCAACGATCGGCGCGCCGCCCATGGCGCCATGCATACAAAAATTCAGATCATGATCGCCTCGTGCGGCCGTACAGTCATAACCCGCGCCACCAAGCCCCGTGACCACGAGAATATCGTCACGGCCACCAAGTATGCGTTTTACAATATCGCGACGGTCCAAATTTCCCATAATCCGTTACCTTTTAAATTCTTTTGTACCGGTCAACCGCTGACTTAAAATCACGGCGACTTGCGCATCAGCGTTGTATGCCATTTTCAATCCCGCCTCGATGGTCGGTGCCGCGTCTTCGACCTTATCCACCTCGTAAACTTTAAAACCGATATCTTCGAATATGCGGTGCATCGTACGGCCCTGATAGATCATCCAATAATTGCCCTCGCCCCAACTGCCGCGCAGGGCGACAACCGTTAACAGCGGCAATCTTCCCGCAATGTTGAGGCCAAAATTGTTAATACAGTTGCCGGCACCCGACCCTTGCATCAAAAAAACCCCCCTTTTACCGGCAAGCCAAGCGCCGGCCAGCAGACAGTTTCCTTCCGATTCATTGGTTAAAGGGACAAGAGTCATGTCTGGGTCGGCATCGCATAAGGCAATCAAATCCTTCACACCGCCTTCGGGGACATAGGTAACGATTTCAATCTCGTTTCGCTTAAAAACCTCGTAGGTTTCCTCTGCCCAACTTCTTTCCGCCGCCATCGGCGTGTCTCCCCATATATTTGTTTTAACTTTAGGCATCATAAAAGCCGGCTACCCGAGGGGCAACGGACATTTATGCATTAAGTAGGAGTCGATACGTTCATCAACTCGCATATTCACGTTGTTCCGGCGGCACCATGATAGCACAGCCGCCGCGCGGACCCGTATTGTACCGATTGGCGAAATCGGGTTCTAAGTCGCGGCCTTCATGCAGGTTTAACCATAACCGCAACAAGTGACGCTTTTGGTCGTCACTTTCACCGTCAACGAATTCTGAACGGGTGTGTAAAATTGAGTGGTTGCACAGAAACTGCATATCACCGAGCTCGAGGGTCATATCAAGGCGGAACTCATCCGATACGGCTAGGCCTTCAATGTAATTGATCACCTTTAATTCTTCGTCTGACAATGGCATGCCGGTGATATCTTGCGCTGTCTTGATCATGTTCCCGTTAAAACGGCAGCTCAAGCGATCATCAAAATAACTATAGACCGGAATCGGGTGATTAGTGACCTCGTCAATGTTTCCAGTCGCCCCTTCCCCACGCAAATTATACCGGTAGCCTTGAAACACGTAGTTCAAATAGTCAGGGTGCTCATCCAGAATTTTGTTAAAAATCGCCATCGAACTCGCAATGGTACTAACGCCTCCCGATAATGGCCTGCGATAACACAGCAACCCGACCACATCCGTCGGATCACAATGGGGTGTCAGGCGATTACGCGATACGTACCCCCTGGCATTGGGATTGTTGTAATCGATGCCTTGATCTTTGACGCTGGCGATGAGGTGGCCTTTATTGTTTTGCACCACACCGTGCCCTAAGTGCGACCCGATACCCCAATAAATGGTGCGGGCATCTTTAAGCGAATACTCTTCGACGGGAAAGCCGCGTAATAAGACAAAACCACGGCCGTTTTCCAGTTCATCGGCAATGCGCTTTAACCGCGCACCAGCAATCGGTAGCTCGAATTGTTGCCGGTCGATTTGGTGCCAAGGTATACCTGCCGCATGAACTTTGGCTAAGGCTCGATCAAGAT
>CALINB010000013.1 GCA_938045325.1 uncultured Rhodospirillales bacterium
ACTTCTAACATTAGACCCCCTCACCCGGCTTAATTTGACGCACTTCGATCGTATCTTCCGGACGGCGTTTCAATTGATCGGAAATACGCTGACGGCGAACACCATCGCGGCGGCGGAACGTCAATACAATGGCGCCGATCATGGCGATTAAAAGAATAATACCGGCGGCCTGGAACAAATAAACATAATGCGTGTAAATCAACTCACCCAAGGCATGCGTGTTCGGCAGCAATTCCGGTGACGGCATGGGTGCCGCACCTTTTTTTGCCGCGACCGGTGAAATCACCCAGCCGCCGACAACAACAAGCAACTCAATAAGTAATATCAGGCCGATCAAGCCGCCAATCGGCAGATATTGCAAAAAGCCTTCGCGCAATTCCGCAAAATTAATATCCAGCATCATCACGACAAAAAGAAACAGCACGCCGACTGCACCGACATAGACAACAACCAAAATCATCGCCAGGAACTCGGCCCCCAGCAGCACGAACAATCCGCCGGCGTTAAAAAACGTCAGGATTAAAAACAGCACTGAATGCACGGGATTTCGCGCCGAGATAACCATCACGGCCGAAGCCACGGCGATCGTCGCGAAAAGGTAAAATGCGAGCGACTGTATAATCATTACTGTTTCCTCATGGCCACACCCCTAACGATAGGGAGCATCCATGCGTAACCTTTCAGCTATTTCAGTTTCCCAACGCTCGCCATTCGCCAGCAAGCGGTCTTTATCATATAAAAGTTCTTCACGGGTTTCCGTCGCGAATTCGAAATTCGGCCCTTCAACAATGGCGTCGACAGGGCAAGCTTCTTCACAAAAACCGCAATAAATACACTTCACCATATCGATATCGTAGCGGGTCGTGCGGCGGCTATCGTCATCACGCGGCTCGGCTTCAATCGTAATCGCTTGGGCCGGGCAAATCGCTTCACAAAGTTTACAGGCAATGCAACGCTCTTCACCATTCGGATACCGCCTCAGCGCGTGCTCGCCACGGAAGCGTGGGCTCAATGGACCTTTTTCATAAGGATAATTCAGAGTCACGCTTGGCTTGAACATGTAACGCAATGTCAGCGCCATGCCTGAGATCAATTCCCAAAGAAGAAATGTTCGTGCGCCGCGATCAATAAAACTCATGACGACAACCTATCCTCTCACCGGAGCCATATCGAAGGCAATTAGAACACCGGCAACAATCACTACGCCCGCAAGTGACAACGGCAAGAAAACTTTCCAACCCAACCGCATCAGTTGGTCGTAGCGGTACCGGGGGAACGTTGCGCGGACCCATAAAAATAAGAACAAACAAAACGAAATCTTTAAAGCAAACCAAACCGGACCCGGTACCCAGGTAAAGGGTGCAATATTGAAAGGTGGCCACCAACCACCCAGGAACAAGATACTGGTCATCGCCGACATCAAAATCATGAAGCCGTATTCCCCAAGGAAAAACAGCGCAAACGTCATCGATGAGTATTCGACGTTATAGCCTGATACCAGCTCGGCTTCGGCTTCCGGCAGGTCAAATGGGTGACGATTGGTTTCAGCCAGCGTGGAAATGAAGAAGATTACGGCCATCGGCAATAAGGGAATAACGAACCACATATTTTTTTGTGCCATGACGATGTCACTTAAGTTCAGCGAGCCGACACACAACAGCACCGTGATGATGATAAAGCCCATCGAAACTTCATAAGAAACCATCTGTGCCGCCGAGCGGATGGCACCTAAAAACGCATATTTGGAGTTACTCGCCCAGCCGGCCATCAAAATGCCGTAAACAGCAAGCGAAGAAATGGCGAACAGATACAGTATGCCAACATTGATGTCGGCCAGCACCAATCCATCGGAAAAAGGAATCACGGCCCATGCCATCATCGAAAGCATAAAAGTCACGCAAGGTGCCACAATGAAGACACCCTTGTTCGCGCCAGTGGGCACGATGGTCTCTTTCATGAACAATTTGAGACCGTCCGCAAGCGGTTGAAGCAATCCAAACGGCCCGACGACGTTCGGCCCCTTGCGCAATTGCATAGCGGCAATGACTTTGCGCTCGGCGTACGTCAAATATGCAATTGCCAGAAGCAATGGCACGACGATCGCGAGGATCTTAATAACGATCCAAACGGTTGGCTCTACATATCCTGTCCAAAAACTAGCCATCGGTGCCGGTTTTCTCCGTTTGCTTCAAATAAGTTTCTGCGCACTGCGCCATCGTAACGGAAGCCCGGCTGATCGGGTCTGTCATGTAAAAATTATTGATTGGCGAAACGAACGGTGCGTTATCCATTGCCCCTTCCGATCCGAAGGTTTCCCAAGACGTCGGTACAGTCGTATCCAACGCGTCATTAAAGTTGGCATTGACTTGCCCAAGCCGTTCTCGGACCTGTTCAATGGTGTCATAAGGCAATGCTTTGCCGAGTTTTTCGGAAAGGGCCCGGATGATTTTCCAATCTTCACGCGCTTCACCCGGCGGGAATGCCGCCAAACGGGCCCGTTGCACGCGCCCTTCGGTATTCACATATGTGGCGTTCTTTTCCGTATAAGCGGCACCGGGCAAAATAACATCGGCACGATTAGCGCCGGCATCGCCGTGATGCCCCTGATAAATAACAAAGGCATCGCCGAGACGGTCCATATCGATTTCATCGGCCTCTAAGAGATAAACAACATTCAAACCGCCGCCGCCGGCCGATTCATAAATACCGTCAAGGTCACGGCCGTTTTTCCCGGGCACGAAACCAAGCTCTAAGGCGCCGACCCGCGCTGCCGCCGTATGCAACACGTTAAAGCCCTTCCAATTATCAGCATCATTGATCACACCGATTTGCTCGGCGAGCTTCCGGGCCGCAGCAAGTACGGCAGCCCCATCAGGCCTTGCCAAAGCGCCCATACCGAGAATCAACATCGGTCGTTCGGCATTTTTCAAAACATCGGTAAAACTATGTTGCCCAGCCAATAACTCATTTAATGTCGCCGGCCCTTCACCGAGGTACGTATTTTTGTAATTCAATTCGACATTCGGGCCGATAACACCGACCGAAAAGTTGCCTTGCAGATAACGCTTACGGATACGCGC
>CALINB010000014.1 GCA_938045325.1 uncultured Rhodospirillales bacterium
GTCGCGGCGAGATAAACGCCGTGTTCCCAATCCCGGCCCTGGAACACCAAGGGGAATGTGCGGCTTAACCGGCCACCGAAGATCATCGCGCTGATCGGCACGCCTTTGGGATCGTCCCACGCCGGATCGAGTGTGGGACACACGGTTAAGGGCGCGGTAAATCGCGAATTCGGGTGTGCCGCCGGCGTACCCTTATCGGGTGTCCAATCCTCACCCTTCCAATCGGTCAAATGGGCCGGCGTTTCGCCGTCCATGCCTTCCCACCACACATCGCCGTCATCGGTTTCGGCGACATTGGTGAAGATGCAGTCCCGGCCCAACATTTTCATGGCCGTTGGATTGGTTTCCATCGACGTGCCGGGTGCGACACCGAAGAAACCGCCCTCGGGGTTAATAGCGCGAAGCTGGCCGTTTTCGTCCTGTTTAATCCAGGCAATATCATCGCCCACGGTCCAGGCTTTCCAGCCTTCGAAACCTTTCGGCGGAATGATCATCGCCATATTGGTTTTGCCGCAGGCACTCGGAAAAGCCGCCGCGATGTAGGTCTTTTCGCCTTCCGGGGATTCGAGCCCCAAAATCAGCATATGCTCGGCAAGCCAGCCTTCCTCGCGCGCCATGGATGATGCGATCCGAAGGGCGAAGCATTTTTTACCCAGCAACGCATTACCACCGTAACCGCTGCCGTAGGACCAGATTTCGCGGTCTTCGGGGAAGTGAACGATATATTTCTTTTCATTTTGCGGCCAGGGAACATCGTTTGTGCCATCATCGCCGATCGGTGCGCCGACGGAATGCCAGCAAGGCACAAAATCGCCGTCACCCAGGACATCCAAAACTTTCGAGCCCATCCGGGTCATCACCTTCATGCTCACCGCGGCATAAGGTGAATCGGTGACCTGCACGCCAATATGAGCAATCGGCGATCCGAGCGGCCCCATTGAAAACGGGCACACATACATTGTGCGCCCTTTCATCGATCCTTTAAACAAACCCTTGAGCAGGGTTTTCATTTCCGCCGGATCCGTCCAATTGTTCGTCGGGCCGGCATCTTCTTCCTTTTTCGTGCAAATAAACGTTCGATCCTCGACGCGCGCAACATCATTGGGATCGGACAGGGCCAAATAGCTATTCGGACGTTTTTCCGGATTGAGCCGTTTCAGCGTCCCCGCATCGACCATTTCTTGGCACAAACGGTCATATTCTTCATCCGTGCCGTCACACCAATGGATTTTATCCGGCGTACAGTGCGCAGCGATCTCGTCAATCCACTGCAGTAGCTTTTTATTGCTGGTCGGCGCGTTCGCAGATGCGCTCATCAATCGTCTCCCCGAATCATGTTTTATTTCCGCCGAACCCGCTTGAAACCATCTAAACGCGGATACCTGGAAATCTTGGTTAGCCTCCAAGCCGTAATCTTAATCAGTGCCGCAAACGAGAAGCGCTTGCAAGAAAAACCCTAATCGCTATGCGAATAGCCCCTATGAATTTTACTCATGGTTCAAGCTCGGGATTGGCTGTCAGGTTTGATCATCCTTTGAAGACACGTCAGCTTTGTTGCCGGTAGCTTCGATAACCGATTGAACGGGCGTGTATTCTTGACGCCTGACCTGATCAATAAGCGCGTCGACGGTCGGTCCGGGAAACCCAAGGCCGGCCAATAATTGCCCGGAAAGCTGCAGGCTCGATTCGATGGTTTCGGGGAACACATGATCGGCCCCGATGTCGCTGAGATTGTCCGAGGCCGCCGAATCCCGAGCCCGGGCATAGATACGGACATCCGGCCAGCGGTGGTGAAAATTCTGCACGGCACGGCTTGCCGCCTGTGGATCGTCCAAGGTGAAGACGACGGCGGCGGCCTGTTCGGCGCCGGCCTTAGCGAACATATCGGCCCGGCGGGCATCACCGTAAAAAACCGGCAGCCCTTCTTGGCGGCAGGCTTTGATACGCTGAGCATCCAAATCAAGGGCCACGAACGGCACTTTTTGGCGCTGTAGCAAGGCTGCCACGGTTTGCCCGACCCGCCCGAACCCTGCAATGATCACATGCCCTTCCAAACCGGCCGTTTCCTGTTCGGCGGTTTTGTCTTGCCCCGATGCAGCCGGGCCCAACTGTCCGGCCAATTCCGCATCCGACAACAACCCGCCCAAGTATTTCGCGCCGGTTGTCAAAAACGGTGTTATGACCATTGTCAGACTCGTCACAATTAACATGAATTGTCCGGTCGCCGAGGGCAGAACATCCAAGACGACGGCCAAACTGACAATGACAAGGGCGAATTCACCGGCTTGGCTTAAATAAAGCCCCACCTGAACGGCCAAGGAACGCGTGAGGCCAAATGTCAGACAAAGCCCCGAAGCCAGTACTGTTTTAATGCCGATGAGACCAGCCACCGAAGCCGCGGTCCAAAAGATTTGATCGGCGACGGCCGATAGATCAATCGCCATCCCAATCGACAAAAAGAAAACCCCCAGCAATAAACCTTTGAAGGGCTGGATATCGATTTCGACTTGATGGCGGAATTCCGTCTCGGCGATCAACAAGCCGGCCAAAAACGCTCCCAGGGCCATCGATAGGCCCGATAGGCCGGTCAAAACCGCCGTGCCGATAATCGCAAGCAATGTGAGTGCAACAAACAATTCGGGGATGCGGGTGCCGGCGACAAGATGAAACAGCGGTCTGAGGATTATCCGGCCCAACACAATAATGGCGGCAATAGCCAGAACCGCCTTACCGGCGGCAAGACCAAGCGATGGTAATAAAGACGCTCCCGTAGCACTGCCGAAGACGGTCACCAAAACAAGAATGGGGACGACGGCCAGGTCCTGAAATAAAAGAACACCGAACACGGTCCGGCCGAGTCGAGAGGTAAATTCGCCGCGTTCACTTAAAAGCTGCATGACCACGGCCGTCGATGACAGCGCCAGGCACGCCCCCAAAACAATTGAAGCCTGGACACTATTGCCCCACAACCAGGCGATGATGCCGATCACCAGAGCCGCCGAGGTAACCTGTGCCGAGCCCAGGCCGAACACCCATCGGCGCATCGTCCACAGCCGCTCAAATGACAGCTCAAGTCCGATTAAGAACAGCAAAAATATGACGCCGAACTCAGCCAGGTCCTTAACGTGTTGGACATTGTCAATCACGGCAAACCCATACGGACCGATGGCTACGCCAGCCAGCAAGAATCCGAGGACCGGGCTCACCTTAAAGCGGTGGAATATCGGTACCACGATGGCGGCAACCACCAGGAATACGATGATATCCAATAAATACGGTAGTCCTACGATATGAGACACGCGGCTTCCTTCTATAATTTTGCGCCTTATACGATGCCCTTGTCGCAGATGTGGCGAATGAGCATAGTATATCCGCTTATCCTCACGATATCGAAGCGGCTATAATTTTGCCACAAATGACAGGTTAAACTGAAATATCGATAACCGTAACCGGCCAGAGATAGGGAACACGTTCATGGCGCAAACGATTGCTCTCGTCGATGACGACCAAAATATTCTCGCATCCGTCTCCATGGCTCTCGAGGCCGAAGGATTTAAAGTGGATACCTACATCGACGGCGAAACGGCTTTGGCAGGCCTCGGACGCCAACCCGTCGACCTTGCCATCCTCGATATTAAAATGCCGCGCATGGACGGCATGGAGTTGCTCGGCCATATTCGTGAAAACAGCACACTGCCGGTTATCTTTCTGACCTCAAAGGACGAAGAAATCGATGAGATCGCCGGCTTGCGAATTGGTGCCGACGATTACATCAAAAAACCGTTTTCGCAAAAACTGTTGATTGAAAGAATACGCGCCGTGCTGCGCCGCCGGTCGCAAACGCCGGAATCGGATGCGCCGGAAAATCTTGTTCGCCGCGGCGATTTAACGCTCGATCCCGCCCGTCATGTTTGCGCCTGGAAAGAAACAGAAGTCAATTTGACGGTGACCGAATTTTTGCTGCTCCAGGCTTTGGCCACTCATCCGGGCCATGTCAAAAGCCGGGACCAACTGATTGATGCTGCTTATGGCGAACACATCTATATCGATGACCGGACCATCGATAGTCACATCAAACGGCTACGAAAGAAATTTAAACAAGCCGACGACGAATTCGCCCACATCGAAACCCTTTACGGCATCGGCTACCGCTATCGCGGAGACTGATTGACGTTGGCTTCAACACAACATCAGGCCCACCATCATGCCATGCGCAAACCCAAAGCGCTTTCACCAATCACCCGGCGTATCCTGGCGATCAATCTGCTGGCGTTGGGCATTCTTGTCGCCGGCCTCCTGTATTTAGGTGAGTACCGCAAAAGCCTGATCAAAACCGAATTTGCCGCACTGGAAACGCAAGCCGAAATGTTTGCCGGCGCCTTAGCCGAAGGGGCCGTCACCCGGCGTAACTCATCGCGTCAACAACTGGTTAAACGCCAAACCAATCAGATCATCCGGCGTCTCGCCCAAACCACCTCGACGCGGGCGCGGCTGTTTGAACCGAAAGGTCAGCTGATCGCGGACTCGCGATTGTTGCTAGGTCGTATCGCCGTTGAAGTCGAAGCCCTGCCGCCGCCGCGTGACAGCGGGTTTTTAGGGTCACTATTAAATTTATACGACCGCATCGCAAAATTGATTGTCGGTGAAAACGATATCCCCCTGTTTCAGGAAAAAGCGCTGCAGCACGCCCGCGACTACCCGGAAGTTTTAAAAGCCATGACGGGGGAAACGACCACGCAAATTCGCCGTGGCAAGGGCCGCATGATTTTAAGCGTGGCCGTACCGGTCCAGCGTTATAAACAAGTCCTCGGTGCGCTGATGCTTTCAAAAGGTTCCGAAGGGATCGATGCGGTTCTCTTACAGGTACGCCTCGACATCCTCGCCGTGTTTTTCGTCGCCCTTGCGATTACGATCTTGCTGTCGCTGTATCTCGCGCGGACCATCGCTCGGCCGATCCTACGGCTGTCCCGGGCCGCCGAGCAAGTCCGGTACGGCCAGCACCGCCAATACACCATTCCCGACTTCAAAGGCCGCCACGATGAAATCGGCGAGCTGGCCGCTGCTTTGAATGAGATGACTGAAGCGCTGTGGCAACGCCTCGATGCCATCGAGCGCTTTGCCGCCGATGTTGCCCATGAAATCAAAAACCCGCTCACGTCATTACGCAGCGCCGTCGAGACGGCATCACAGGTTACCGACCCGGAACAACTTCGCGCCTTATTGGCGATCATTCGCGACGATGTTCAGCGGCTCGACCGGTTGATCAGCGATATCTCGGATGCTTCTCGGGTCGATGCGGAAATGTCACGCGGTGAAACCATACCCGTCGATATCGGCAAAATGCTCGAAACGCTGGCCGATGTGCACCAATCGATGGCAAAGGAACGGAATACAACCATCGAATTGAGCATCGAAAAAGAATTGATGGTTTTAGGACACGAAAGCCGTCTCGGCCAGGTCTTCAGAAACTTAATGGAAAACGCGATCACCTTCAGCCCGCAACAAGGCCGCATTGTCGTCACGGCGGCTCAAGAAATACCGGACAAAAAAGCATCATCGTCTTGGGTCCGGGTCACGGTGGAAGATCAAGGCCGCGGGCTGCCGCCCGGCAAGGAAGACTCCATTTTTAACCGCTTTTATACGGAACGGCCCGAAACCGAAAAATTCGGCATGCATTCCGGTCTCGGCCTCAGTATTTCCAAACAAATTGTCGAAGCCCATAACGGCACGATTGTCGCGGAAAATATTAAAACCGCGGAAGGGACAATCATCGGCGCGCGGTTTCTCGTTCATCTGCCGGGCATGGCTTCGCCGTCATGACAGAGACGGCACAAATTCATGGAACCTGCATCGCCATTGATGACGCCGCCATCGTACTTCTCGGGCCGCCGGGATGCGGTAAATCCGATCTTGCCTTGCGTTTAATCGATGCCGGCGCAACCCTCATTGCCGATGACCGCATCGATATTAAGCGCGCAGGCAATAACCTGATCGTATCACCGCCTGTTAACATTGCCGGCTTGATTGAAGTGCGCGGCATCGGCATCGTTAAAACCGTTCACCGGGAATCCGGCGTCCTGACAACGGCATTTGAATTAGTACCGCCTGAGCACATCGAACGCATGCCCCAACCTTTACACTGGTCTATGCTGGGGCTCTCAATTCCCAAATTTAAATTGGATCCGTTCGCTTCCTCCGCCGGTGCGAAAATCCGTATCGTGGTCAGAAACGCGGGCCAGGACTTTACAAGTTCGTGAACCGGCACAAAACGATCCCAGCCTTCTTCTGGTTTTTTCAGCAATTCCAAGCCTATCGGGCTCGGCATTGTGCCCGGGGCTGGTTTCTGTAGAGTACCCGCCAAGAGATATCGGGAGAGCCCAGGAAGATCATGAGCACCACCGCATCGACGCAACCTGCGCCGCCGTCAGAACAGTCACGGCGGGTTCTGATCGTCACCGGTATGTCCGGCGCGGGCAAATCGACTGCGCTGAAATCGCTGGAAGATATCGGCTATGAAACAGTCGATAATATTCCGCTCTCTTTAATGGTCAGTCTCGTCTCCCCCATGCAATCGGAATTACCGTTTCAAGGGGAAGGTGCGCCTTTGGCCATCGGTGTCGATATCCGCACCCGGGACTTTGATGCCCAGTCGTTTATTAATTATTGGGATGACCTGCTTCATCATACGGATATTTCCGTCACCGTCTTATTTCTCGATTGCGATGACGAAGAATTAAACCGCCGTTATACGGAAACCCGGCACCGTCATCCTTTGGCGGCCGACCGCCCGGTCATTGACGGGATTCGCCATGAACGGGAAATAGTGTCGGATTTACGCCGGCGCGCCGATCAAGTGATCGATACGACACAGCTGACTCCGCGGGAATTAAACAATTTAATAACCGGACATTTCTCGCTGGAAAACCGCCAACGGCTTTCCGTATTTGTTACCTCTTTTTCCTACCGTCGCGGCATACCACGGGAAGCCGATCTCGTCTTCGATGTCCGGTTTTTGCGAAACCCCCACTACGAAACCGAGCTCAAGGAACTAACCGGCCTTGACGTGGCGGTCGGTGCGTATATTCGTGAAGACAATGAATTTAATGAGTTTATTCAAAATTTAACGCGGTTGTTCGAACAGCTTTTGCCCCGTTATGCCGCGGAGGGAAAAAGCTACCTGACGATCGCTATCGGCTGCACGGGCGGCAAACACCGTTCCGTGTTCGTTGCCGAACAATTAAAATTATGGTTGTCTGAACATCATCATAAAGCGCAAATCAATCATCGTGACCTTAACAAGACTAAAGATTTAAATTGAAATTCTGTGGCAAGGAGCATGTTTAACAAATGATTGGCCTCGTCCTCGTCACGCACGGCCGCCTGGCCGTAGAAATGATTGCCGCCCTTGAACACGTCGTGGGGCAGCAAGAACACATCAAACCGATTTGCATCGGCGCTGATGACGATATGGAACAGCGCCGCACTGATATTCTAAATAGCGTGAAAGACGTGAACACCGGAGACGGTGTCGTTGTCTTAACCGACATGTTCGGCGGCACGCCGTCAAACCTGGCTATTTCCATCATGGACAATGCCAATGTCGAGGTCATTGCCGGTGTCAATTTACCGATGCTGATCAAGCTTGCGAGCGCACGCCAAGAAAAGTCGCTGGAAGATGCTGTCGCATGTGCACAGGAAGCCGGCCGCAAATACATCAATATTGCTTCTCAACTTTTAAAAGAAGAAGGGAAGTAGAGCACTTTGAATAATGAGCCGTTACACCGCCAATCGGTGATGATTCAAAATCAAAGAGGGCTTCACGCCCGTGCCGCCGCAAAATTTGTCGAGACCGCCAACCAGTTCAATGCCGACATTGCTGTCGGCAAAAGCGGGCAAACCGTTTCAGGGTTTTCGATCATGGGCTTGATGATGCTGGCTGCCGGGCCCGGCTCTAAAATTGAAATACAAACCAACGGGCCGGAAGCTGAAGATGCCTTAAACGCGCTCGTTAAATTAGTGGAAGACGAATTTCACGAATAAAACAATTCCGGATACATCGTGAGCAAAAAAGAATTAAAGTTTGAAGGGTTAAGCGTTTCGCCGGGCATCGGTATCGGCAAAGCGTTCGTGCGCGAAAGCGGTGCAATCGCCGCGCCCAAGTACAAAATCCGGCACCGGGAAATAAACGAAGAAGTAGAGCGGTTTCACCGTGCAATCTCGCGCACGCGCCGGCAAATCACACGATTGCGCTCAAAGCTCAAAGGCGCGCCGGCGACGGCGGAAGAAGAAATGGGTTACCTGTTCGATGCTTACGCCCATATGCTGAAAAACTCCCGCTTGATCCGGGGTGCCGAAAGCCGAATTCAAACGGAACGCATCAATGCCGAAGCGGCCGTTCAAACCGAAATCGAAGAAATCGCCAAAACATTTTCCAATATGGAAGATGCCTACATTGCGGCCCGCATTGAAGATATTCGTGATGTTGGCAACCGACTCGTTAAAAACTTATCGCGGGCCCCCGTGCAGCCCTTCGCGCATGTCCCCAAAGGCAGCATCGTGCTTGCCGATATACTAACACCGGAAGACACCGCTCAGCTCAACCCAAACAAAACCGCGGGTGCAGCGACCATGGTCGGCGGCGCCGAGGGCCATACCGCCATTTTACTTCGCGCCCTCGGTCTGCCGGCCGTGCTTGGTGCCGAAGATATGCTGCGCCACGTCCGCACGAATGACCCTGTCATTGTTGATGGCGACCGGGGACTGGTCATCATTCACCCTACGGCGGAAACCCAAAGCACGTATGAACGCCTGCGCAGCAATCAGATGCGCAAAAACCGCCAGCTGACCCGGCTGCGCGATCAAAAAGCGAAAACCCGTGACGGTACCGTCGTCGCCCTGCGGGCGAACGTTGAATTACCGATGGAGATGGAATTGGTCACACGGGCCGGCGCCGAGGGAATCGGTTTGCTGCGCAGTGAGTTTATGTTCATGAACCGGGCCAAGCTGCCCAGCGAAGATGAACAGTACCGTGCCCTACGAGAATTGATCCGGCCCATGAAAGGAAACCCCGTCACGATCCGCACCCTCGATGTGGGCGGAGAGAAAGTGGCATCCCCTAGTGACGGCGATCAAATTCCTGTGGACGTCTCGCCGCTCGGTCTTCGGGGAATTCGCTTGTCCCTCGCCCGGCCGGAATTACTGGAAACGCAATTCAGAGCCATCCTTCGTGCCGGCGTGCACGGCGATATCCGTATTCTGCTGCCCATGGTGACGAACGCATCCGAGGTGCGCCGGGCGCGTGACATCATGGCCCGGGCGGCCCGGCGCCTAAAACGGCGCGGTGTAAAATTCGCCCGGCCCTTGCCGCCGATCGGGACCATGATCGAAGTGCCGAGTGCAGCTCTGGCTGCCGATTCTCTCACACAGGTCAGCGATTTTTTGGCGATCGGTTCAAACGACCTCACCATGTACACCTTGGCGATCGACCGCGCCGATGAACATGTCGCCCATCTTTACGACCCCCTTCATCCGGCCGTCTTGCGGCTCATACAGTTTTCGGCCGAAGCCGCCTTGCGCGCGCGTATCCCGCTGAGCATGTGCGGCGAGATGGCCGGCGACCCCCGGTTTACCGCCCTGCTGCTCGGGCTTGGGTTTCGCGACCTATCCATGACCGCGGCCAACATCCCCCGGGTCAAGCAACGTATTCAGCGCCTCGATCTTGCGGCTGCCAACCATCGCGCTCGCACGATCATGGATCAAATCGACGCCGGACGCATCGCCGCTTTGATCGATGATTTCAATGCGTTAGCCTGATCAGGGTGGAGCTTTCCTGGTTTGGCCTTGCGGTCGGCGGGGCCGGTCTGTTAAGACCCCATGCAACTCCAACCGACAAATTCATCACATCGAACCGTAGACGAGGAGCAAGAAGCACGATGGCCGCATTTGAAGATTATAAAGTCGCTGATATTGAACAGGCTGAGTGGGGCCACAAGGAAATTGCAATTGCTGAAACCGAAATGCCGGGGTTAATGGCATTGCGCGAGGAATATAAAGGCAAAAATCCCCTGAAAGGGGCGCGAATCGCCGGCTGTATCCACATGACGATTCAAACGGCTGTGTTGATCGAAACCCTGGTCGAACTCGGCGCCGAGGTTCGCTGGAGTTCCTGCAATATCTTTTCGACTCAGGATCACGCCGCCGCCGCCATTGCCGACAATAATCTTCCGGTTTTTGCCTGGAAGGGCGAAACGGAAGAGGAATTCTGGTGGTGTATCGAACAAACAATCCACGGGCCGGACGGTTGGGTGCCGAATATCCTGCTCGATGACGGCGGCGATCTCACACAAATCATGCATGAAAAGTACCCCGAATTGCTCAATGATGTTGTCGGCCTTTCGGAAGAAACAACGACCGGCGTGCACCGGCTTCATGAAATGGAGAAAAGCGGCACACTGAAAGTGCCCGCCATTAACGTTAACGACTCGGTGACGAAATCCAAATTCGACAATCTTTACGGCTGCCGCGAAAGTCTGGTCGACGGCATCAAACGCGCGACCGACGTTATGCTCGCCGGCAAAGTCGCCGTCGTCTGCGGTTACGGAGACGTCGGCAAGGGCTCGGCACAAAGCCTACGCAGTCAAGGCGCGCGCGTGATGATCACCGAAATCGATCCGATCTGCGCCCTGCAAGCCGCCATGGAAGGCTACGACGTGACCACCATGGATGAAGCGGCTTCAATCAGTGATATCTTCGTGACCACGACCGGCAATATCGATGTGATCACCCTCGATCATATGCGCGACATGAAAGACCGGGCGATCGTCTGTAACATCGGTCACTTCGATTCCGAAATTCAGGTCGGCGCCCTGCGCAATTACAAATGGCACAATGTCAAACCGCAAGTCGACGAGGTCGAATTCCCGGACGGCAAACGTCTAATCTTGCTTGCCGAAGGCCGCTTGGTGAACTTGGGTTGTGCTACGGGTCATCCGAGTTTTGTAATGAGCGCGTCATTCACTAACCAGGTTCTTGCGCAGATCGAGCTTTGGCAAAATCACGCCAATTACGAAAACAAGGTTTATGTTTTACCGAAGCCACTTGATGAGAAGGTCGCCCAACTGCACCTCGACCGCTTGGGCGCAAAATTAACCGCGCTCAGCAAGGAGCAAGCCGACTATATCGGTGTTTCGACCGAAGGGCCCTTCAAGCCGGAATACTACCGCTACTAAGCGAACGCTGGGCAAAGCGCATATCAACCAGCGCCCGAATGGCGCACCTTGTTTATATAAGACAGGGCGCATAAGATTCGGCCGTGAGAATTCGCGCAGGCAAGTACCGTTCCGTTCATCGGGCAGGATCCGGGTCATGAGCCCCCTGACCGCCTTCGCGCTCGGCACCGTCATCGCCGCCTTATGCTGCGGCACATTGGCCTTTCGCGAATTTCGCCGCCGCCGTCAAGCGGAACAGCGCCAACGCGCCGGTCAGCAAATCGCCGAAAAACATCAAGCGTTGTTAGAAACCGCCCCCGATGGATTTTTCCGTTGGGAGATTATTAGTGACAAGCCGGACGGTGGCTTTCTGAATGGCCCGGCAACATGTTCTCGCCGTTTGGCCGTACTGCTGAAACTGCAAAACGGCACCGCGGCGACGTTTAACGAAATCCTCGATTGTTTTGATCCAGAGGCGTCGGCCCAACTCGCCGCAAACGTTCAAACCTTGCGCGAACAAGGCGCACCGTTTGATTTAAAGCTCACTTTAAAACAAGAACCGGCGCACCGCTCAAATGGTAACCGGCACATCCTGGTGTTCGGCTCGCGCACAGCCGGCATCGACGGCCAAGCGTTTGCCGACGTCATTTGGATGCGCCCTTCCACGGAACCGCTGGCGCCGGCGCAGCCGGAACCGGTGCCTCTCGAACCAGCCGCCGCCAAACCCGTTGAAGCCGATCCAGCTCCGATTCCAAAAGCCCGAACCGAACCGCTGACTGAGCAGCCGCCACCCGATACCTTCCATGAACACGTATTTAACGCGGCCTTAAACAGCATCGGCACGCCGCTCGCCATATTCAATCACGACGCGGCCCTCGAATATTTTAACGATTCTTATGCTGCATTTTGGGATCTGCCGGCCGATTGGCTCAAAACCCATCCGTCGATTAATCAGGTTCTGGATGCGCTGCGCGAGCGCCGGCTCTTACCGGAGGTCGCCAATTTTGTTACCTATAAAGATGAGCAGCGTGCATTGTTCGGACAACTTAAAGAGCCAAAAGAAATCCTCATTCATCAACCCAACGGTACGACAGTAAAAAATACAATTAACCCAACAGACAACGGCGGGCTGGTCTTTTCATATGAAGATGTCACCGGCCATCTCGCCCTGGAACGGTCCGTTAACGCCTTAACGGCTGTTCAGCGCGAGACTCTCGATCATTTGCACGAAGGCATTGCCGTTTTCGGTAGCGACGGGCGTTTAAAACTGTGCAACCCGATGTTCGCTTCGCTTTGGCCGATCACACCGGAACAACGCGAAACGGAACCGCACATCAGTGACATCATCGATCTTTTTCAGACATCGCCCGGCGGCCAACCTCTCGAGGCGGCGGAAAAAGAAAGGCAGATTGCCCATCTATTAAGCCGCGAGTCAGATGCCCGACGCATTCCCGGGCGAAACGGGAAAATTTTGGATTACACGAAAGTGCCGCTGCCCGACGGCGCTGTTCTGTTGAGTTATCTCGACGTCACCGATAGCGCGCGGGTCGAAGAGGCCCTGACCCAAAAAGCCGCCGCCCTCGGCGAAGCCAATCAATTGAAATCCGCCTTTATCGCGAATGTCTCTTATGAAGTTCAAACACCCTTGAAGGCGGTGTTGGGTTTCACAGAAATTTTAGCCGATGAGTATTACGGTGCGTTATCGCCCCGGCAAAAAGAGTACATCGAAAACATTCGAGAAACGGCTCAAGGCTTATCGACCATCGTGACGGACATCCTTGACCTCGCGTCGATCGAGGCCGGATTAATGACTCTCGATCTCGACAGTATCGATATCCATGCCATGATGGTATCGGTGCTGAATTTGATCCGCGAAAACGCCCGCCATAAGCATATAAAAATCGAGTTCGATTGTGCGCCGGACATCGGCTGGATGGCTGCCGATGAACGGCGGCTAAAACAAGTACTCTTTAACTTATTGACGAATGCCGTTCAGTTCACGCCGGCCCATGGGACGGTTGCCCTTAAGGCAAACCGAAATGGCAATAACATTCAATTTATTGTTGCCGATACCGGCAGCGGCATTCCTCAAGCCGATCAAGAACGGGTCTTTTCGACCTTTGAGCGCGCCGTGCCGGTTGATGAAGATCAATCACAACAGGGCGCCGGCCTGGGATTATCGCTGGTGAAAAATTTTGTCGAACTGCATGGCGGCACGGTTGACTTGAAATCCCGGCCGGGCCGGGGCACAACATTTATCTGCCGGTTGCCGGACACCGGACAGCAAAGCGAACAGCGTGCATAGCCTTATGTTTAGAAAGTTATATGAACAATGGTTCTGAACTTCCCGCAAAACGGAATTCCCAATCAAGCCGATCCGGAATTGATCAATGCGTGGCTCGAAGAAGGATTTCAGCTTCACCAGGCGGGTCAATTGGATCAGGCAATCGCACTGTATCAACGCGTTTTAAAAGCCGACCCGAAAAACGTTGAAGCGTTGTATCTCTCGGGCGCGGTCAATGTAATGCGTGAAAACTATCTTGAAGCGGTGATACAGCTCTCAAGCGCCTTAAAAACCGACCCCGATTTTGCGCCTGCCTACGGTTTATTAGGCGAAGCCCAAAAAAACCTCGGCGATTATCACAGTGCCGCCGCAAATTATCAGCGTGCCATCACGTTTGAACCGGAGAATTTCGATTTGTGGAATCAATACGGCAACGCCTTGCGCCTCAGCGGTGACATTGCCGGTGCCCAGAAAGCCTACGCTAAAAAATCCGCACTGAAGTATCGACCCGGTGAACAATCGGTTTCGGATAACCCGGATTTCAGCTTCACTTCAAAAACCAAGCTTCGCCATGACATCGAACAGTTCCAGTATTTGATTGAGAAAAACAAAATCGACCGTCGTTATCAGCAAACAATCGATACCTACACCGATTTACTTGAAAACTTTCCAATCAATCCGGACGATCCGTACACATCACCCATACCCGAATCGTTTCGCGCCGAATTCGCACCGACCTATAACCGTCATGTCTATTTTCGCGACACACCGGCAAGCAGCCAATCGATCATCAATCCGTCCTTGGATCCGGCCGCCATTGAAGCCGATTACGCAAAAAACGAACCGGGCATCACATACTTCGACGATTTTTTAAAGCCCGATACACTGCAGGCCATTCGCGAACATTGCCTCGAATCCATGGTCTGGCATGAATTTCGATACGCGAACGGCTACCTCGGTGCCTTCATGAACGAAGGATTTTTCTGTCCGTTGCTTAATCAGATTGTCGAAGCGTTGCCAAAAACATTGCCCGGCATTTTTAAAGATCATCAATTGATCAATTTGTGGGGATATAAATACGACAGTTCCATGACCGGTATCGACCGGCATGCCGATGAGGCGGCCGTGAATGTGAATTTCTGGATTACCCCCGACGACGCCAACCTCGATCCAAATACCGGCGGCCTGGTGATTTGGAATCAAGAAGCTCCGCTCGATTGGGATTTCGAAAAATTCAATGCCGATCAGGATGCAATCAAGGCCTTTTTGGAAGAATCCGGCGCGCAATCCATTCGCGTTCCACACAAGCAAAACCGGGCCGTCATCTTTAATTCCGATTTATTTCACGCAACCGATGAAATCCATTTCAAGAACGGCTACGAGAATCGGCGGATCAATATCACCCTGCTTTATGGCCGGCGTCATCAAGACTAGCGGCCCCATGGCCGGAGCCGCAGGGATTTTGCGCCTCCCTTGCGGCTGACACCCGCGCCCGATAAAACCAATCCATGAATGGCGCACACTCAGCCCCTTTGACGGTCGTGCTTGAACTGAACGATGAACAGGCAACCCTTGAGCTGGCCGCAACACTGGCCCGCCAGTCAGTTGCCCGCGACATCATCGCCCTGACCGGCGAACTCGGCGCTGGGAAAACAACGTTTGCACGCGGCTTTATCGGTGCGAAGCGCAACCAGCCGGAGGATGTCCCCAGCCCGACATTCACCTTGGTGCAACTTTACGAAACGGACCGCGAAACGATTTATCATTTCGATCTTTACCGGCTCAACGCGCCGGAAGAAGCTTACGAACTCGATATCGAGGACGCCTTCGCTTCCGGCATTTCACTGATCGAGTGGCCGGAAAAGCTCGGCGCCTTGCTGCCTCGCGACAGTCTCGGCGTCCGGCTTGAATTCAGCGAAAATCCGGGGGCCCGCCGCGCCGTCATCACGGCACCGCCACATTGGCACGGCCGGTTGAAGGAGGCGGGCCTTGACTGAGCGGACCGCGCGCATCAATCAATTTTTACAAGCCAATGGTTGGGGCGAGGCCGATTGCAAACCGCTGGCCAGTGATGCTTCGTTTCGGCGTTACATCCGCCTCACGCAAAACGGCCAAGCTGCTTTGCTCATGGATGCACCGCCGCCGAAAGAATCCGTTTCGCCGTTCATCAAGATTGCAAAACATCTTCACGCGCTGGGTTTCAGCGCACCGGAGATTTACGCCGAAGACGAAACACACGGGCTGTTATTAATAGAAGATTTCGGCGAGCACACGTTCACCCGTTTATTACTAAACGGCGCCGATGAAACCGCGCTTTACGAACTCGCGACCGATACCTTGATCGCGCTTCACCGGTTGCCCGCCGATCAAGCGATCCCCGGCGATCTCGCGTCTTATGACCAGCAACACCTGCAGGATGAAGCCGTTTTATGGGCCGATTGGTATATTCCCGCCGTCACGGGCGCGCCGATGCCGGCGGCAATGCGAAAAAGTTACGTGATGGCTTGGTTCGAATGCTTTCGCCTGTTGGATAATCAGCCGCAAACATTGGTGCTGCGCGATTACCATGTCGATAACCTGATGCGCCTCGACGGACGCAGCGGCGTTCACGCCTGCGGCCTGCTGGATTTTCAGGATGCGGTGAAGGGCCCTTCGGCGTACGATTTAATGTCGCTTTTGGAAGACGCCCGCCGGGATATCAGCGATTCGCTTCGAACCGCCATGCTGAACCGCTATTTTAACGCTTTTCCCGAACTCGACCGGGAGCGTTTTGAAACAGCCATCGCCGTATTAGGCGCACAGCGCCATACCAAAGTCATCGGCATTTTTACCCGACTGTGTTGGCGTGACGGCAAATCGGTTTACCTGCAACACATCCCCCGGGTTTGGCGGTTACTGGAGCGTTCCTTGAAACACCCCGCGCTTTCACCGGTTGTCAGTTGGCTCGACCGCAACATTCCCGCCGATCAGCGGATCACGCCGCCCAAACCGCCTCAATCGCAGGAGGCATCATGACAAAACAAAGAACCAAAACCCTTAAACCGCCGACAACGGCCATGGTGCTGGCCGCCGGGTATGGCACGCGCATGCGCCCCTTAACCGACACCCTCCCAAAACCCCTGGTACGCGTGCTGGACCGTGCGTTGATTGATCGTGTGCTCGACCGGCTTGAAGACGCCATGGTTGAGAAAGCCGTCGTCAACGTTCACTACTTAGGCGAACAAATCGAGAAGCACCTTAAAAGCCGGACGTCGCCCAAGATTGACATATCCCGTGAAGAAGAATTGCTCGATACCGGTGGCGGCATTATCCATGCTCTATCAAAGTTAGGAAAAAATCCGTTTTATGCCGTCAACAGTGATGCGTTATGGCTCAATGGTTACAAAGACGCCTTGCTGCGCTTGGCCCAACATTGGGATGATACCCAAATGGATGGACTGTTGTTGCTTCATTCCACGGTGGAAGCTTACGGGTATGACGGCATGGGCGATTTTGTGATCGATCCTCTCGGCGGCTTGCAGCGCCGCCCCGAAGGCGAAGTCTCGCCGTATTTATTTACCGGCGTTCAGATGTTGCACCCCAGGCTGTTTAAGAATGCACCGTCGGGACCATTTTCAATGAACCGGCTTTACGATGAAGCGATCGAAGTGGGCCGGCTTTACGGTGTTATTCATGACGGCGAATGGTTTCATGTTGGCACCGTCGAAAGTCTCAAGGAAGCCGAGGATTACATCCAAGCCCGTTATGCCGGCACCCGGCACCGCTCATGACGAAACTTTCAGACAAGCGGGCCAGCCGGTCCAACGTGTACACCATCCCGCCGGGCACACCCTTCGTCGATGTATTGGCAACGGGCATCCGCGATCTTGCCGGCGATGAACCTGAAAATCTCACACGCTGTACGGTGATGCTGCCGACACAACGCGCGCGCCGGGCCCTGCAAGAGGCATTTCTGCGCCAAAGTGCCGGGCGGGCGTTGCTGTTGCCGAAGCTCGTCGCACTCGGCGAGCTTGATGAGGATGAGTTGGCATTGTCCCAACCGCTTGATGAAACAACATCCGGCGATATCGGCCATCCGTTATCCGTGCCGCCGGCCATGCCGGGAATTCGGCGCCGCCTTCTGCTGGCGCGAATGATCATGTCACGACCTGACATCAACATCCGCGCTGATCAGGCGGCCTGGCTTGCCGCCGAGTTGGCCCGGCTGCTTGATCAGGTTCATACCGAGCAATTGAGTTTTGATAAGCTTGCGAGTCTCGTGCCTGACGAGTTTGCCGAACACTGGCAAATTACGCTTACGTTTCTTGAAATTTTGACAGATGCTTGGCCTAAAATTCTTGAAGAAGAAGGCTGTATCGATCCGGCGGACCGGCGAAACCGTTTACTTGAAACACAGGCAATACTTTGGCGCCGGGAGCCGCCAGATGACCTCATCATCGCCGCCGGTTCAACTGGTACAATCCCTGCCACCGCCGATCTTTTGAAAGTGATTGCCGGGCTCCCGCACGGCATGGTCGTTCTGCCCGGTTTCGATGCCGATGCCGGTCCGGCGATTTGGGACAGGTTGAGCCCCACACATCCGCAATACACCATGGTGCAATTACTTGATCACTTAGGTGTTGATCCAAGCGATGTCATACCGTGGCCTTATGAGACGCAAAAAGAACCGGCCATCAACCGGTTGCCGTTGATCCGAAGGGCCTTAGCACCGGCCGGCGCCGATTTACCGGGCGATAAGCCGGAGCCCGTTACCGAGGAAACACTCAACGGATTAACCCGGATCGATTGCCCGACACCGCAGGAAGAGGCGGAAACAATCGCCTTGATGATGCGCGAGACGCTGGAAACACCCGGCAAGACGGCCGCCCTCATCACACCGGACCGCGTATTAGCCCGCCGGGTCGCGGCAGCCTTAAAGCGCTGGAACATCGAGATCGATGATTCTGCTGGTGTGCCGTTAGCACAATCGCCACCGGGCACATTCCTTCGTTTAAGCGCACACATGGCGGCTGAAAATTTAGCCCCGGTTCCTTTGTTGGCGGCCTTAAAACATCCATTTGCCGGTGGCGGCATGCCCCCGGGTAAATTGCACCGTGACATTCGAAAACTGGAAAGCGCCATTCTGCGTGGACCGCGCCCCGCTCCCGGTATCGCCGGTTTGCGGTTGGCGCTGCGTCATAAAAAAGAAAGTTTGGATGACCTCCTCGCGTTTCTCGAACAAACGGTTCAACCCTTTCACCAGGCGCTTCGCACGCCATCGGTCTCGTTACGGGACATCATGCGGGCTCATATCGGCATGGCTGAAAAACTCGCCTCGACCGATCAAGAAGAAGGTGCCCAACGGTTGTGGGCGAAGGAAGACGGTGAAGCGGCGATGACACTGATTGCCGAACTGTCCGAGGCCGCTGACGATCTCGGCCCCATTGACGGAACCGTCTACCCGGCTTTGCTGGACACTTTACTGAGTGGCGCCGCCGTCCGACCGCGCTACGGCCAACACCCGCGTCTGTTCATCTGGGGCTTGCTCGAAGCGCGGCTGCAGCGGGCCGATGTCATGATTCTCGGCAGCCTTAACGAAAACGCTTGGCCGCCCGAGGCCAAGGCCAATCCCTGGATGAGCCGGCCGATGCTGAGCGATTTCGGTTTGCCGTTACCTGAACGGCGGATCGGCTTAACGGCGCACGACTTCACTCAGGCATTTTGCGCACCTCATGTGATTCTCACCCGGGCCGAACGCGTTGACGGCACACCAAGCATGCCTTCACGTTGGTTGCTCCGGCTGGAAAACCTGATTGAAGCGAACGGATGGCAGCAACCCGCTCACCGCGAGTCGGCATGGATGGCATGGAGCCAAGCCCTCGATGCCCCGGCACAAGTTAAGTCCGTATCCTCGCCGAAACCGACACCGCCCGTTGACGTGCGCCCGCGCGAATTATCCGTCTCGCGAATCGAAACCTGGGTGCGCGATCCGTATGCCATCTATGCGCAGTATATTTTGAATCTCAAACCCCTTCCTAATCTTGAAGAAGATCCCAGCGCACGCGATCGCGGTATTATCATCCATGATATTCTCGATGACTTTATTCGCGCGCATCCGACAACGCTTCCGGACGATGCCTTCGGGGCATTGATCAAAATCGGTCAGAC
>CALINB010000015.1 GCA_938045325.1 uncultured Rhodospirillales bacterium
TCGAAACCTACTTGTGGCTGGCGCAACGCATTACGGCGGCGATCTTAGCCGTGGCAGTCATCGTACACATTGTCACTATCGTTATGGCCATGGAGGGCGGCTTGAGCGCGCGGGAAATTATCGGGCGCGTGCAGGGCAATATGGCGTGGCTGGTTTTTTATCTGACGTTCGTGGTTTCGGTGGCCATTCATGCGCCAATCGGCTTGCGGACTATTTTGCGTGAAATCACATCGTTAAGCTTGCCGGCTATTAATGCGCTGGTCATCTTGCTGGCCTTGTTCCTTGGCATTGCCGGTTTTCGTGCGATCTTCGGCCTCTACGGATTTGCAGGGTAGGGTCATGGCAGACGTAAAATATTCCTCTTGGCCATTCGGTGCGGCACGAAGTCACCCCGTTTACTGGGCCTTCATCGTGCACCGGTTATCCGGCGTGTTGCTGGCATTGTTTTTACCAGTGCATTTTTGGACTTTATCGTTGGCGATACAAGGCGAGGCGGCGCTTGATAGTTTTCTCGTCTGGTCCGAAGCACCTTGGGTTAAGGCCGGCGAAATCGGCCTCGTGATTTTGTTGGCGGCTCATATGATGGGCGGTGTGCGGCTTCTTGCCGTCGAATTTTTGCCGTGGCGAGATTGGCAGAAAACGCTGGTCGCATTGGTGTTTGGAATCAGTCTGGCGGTCGGCCTCGCGATGCTGATGAACATGCTATAGTCAAAAAACGTTATTTTCCGGGATTTGAGGATGCCAGGAGCAAACAATGAAAGTCGATCTTGAAGCGGTCGAAGAAGCCGCCAAAACAATCTATATCCGTGCGCTCAAAGTGCTGCCGAACGATATCAAGGAGGGCTTCAAACGCTTGGATGCCACCGAAACGGATGAGACGGGCAAGAGCGTATTGGCGACGATGATTCAAAACATCGATGTCGCAGAGGCAAACGAAAACCTGCTGTGCCAAGATACCGGCATGCCGATTTATAATGTCATCATCGGGCGAAATGTCGAAGTCGATGGCCAAGACATTAAAGATGCCATTGTGCGCGGCTGCACCCGGGCGACGCAAGAACATCCATTACGGTCATCCGTGGTTCATCCGGTCACACGTGTGAACGAGCATACGTCGTGCGGGCGCAACGTGCCGGTGATTAATATCGATTTTTCAGATCGTAATGAAGAGCTCCGCCTTGAAATGATCCCGAAAGGCAGTGGTTCGGAAAACGGATCGTTCCTGAAAATGTGTATTCCGGCCGAAGGCGTCGATGCGGTGAAGGCTTTTGTTATCGACCGGGTGATCGAAGCGGGCGGGCGCGTTTGTCCGCCGACAATCGTCGGTGTTGGTGTCGGTGGGACATCGGACCTTTGTATGCATCTCGCCAAGGTCGCGGCGACGCGACCGTTGGGTAGCCAATGCGAGGATGAAGAGGGCGCGAAGCTCGAAGCGGAACTCAGTAAAGCGGTCAACACACTCGGGATCGGACCGCAAGGATTGGGCGGCGATTCAACGGCTTTTGCGGTTCATGTCGAAACCGCGGCTACCCACATCACCATGAACCCGGTGGCGGTCAACATTCAATGCCATTCGGCGCGGCGCGCCTCCGCGATATTTACGCCCAAAGGCGTCGAGTTAGGATTTTAACCATGACTGCTATTCAACTTCCTTTGCCGTGTAGTGAAGACGATATTCGCAAGCTCAAAGCTGGCGATCATGTCATTTTGCAAAACACGCTGTTTGGTATTCGTGATGCGACCTACATCCACATGTTTGATAAAGGCCGGAAAACGCATTTTGATTTAAACGGCCATGCAGTTATTCACACGGCACCCAATGTTGAAAAAGTGCCGGTCTCAAATGAATACCCGGCCGGGTACCGTTCGATTTGCATCGGCACCACGACCTCGATGCGCATGGAACGTTTCACCCGCCCGCTTATGGAACAATACGGCGTGCGTATTACCATTGGAAAAGGCGGCCTCGGCGAGGAGTCACGCAAAGCGTTTCAGGACTTAGGTGGTGTGTATCTGGCGATTATCGGCGGGACGGCCGCCCTTGAAACGACCTGGATCACGGCTATAGAAGAAGTCGACATGGATGATCTGAACCCGGAAAGCCTTTGGCGGTTTGCAATTAAAGACTTCGGGCCTTTGCTTGTCGCCATGGATTCGCACGGCAACAGCGTTTATGACGCGGTGAAAAAGACTGCTGCCGACCGCCGGGCCGCCGCGTTGGCCTCCATCGGTGTGAAAGCTTGATATGAACCGCCTGCAAACGGACCTTTTGATCTTGGGAAGCGGCGGAGCGGGGCTGTTTGCCGCCTTGCATGCCCACAAGGCATCGCCGGATCTGAATATCACCGTCGCCGTGAAGGGTTTGCTCGGAAAATGCGGCTGCACGCGCATGGTGCAGGGTGGTTATAACGTCGCGCTCAATCCGAAAGACTCGGTCGAGCGGCATTTCATGGATACGATCGAAGGCGGCAAGTGGCTCAACAATCAAGAACTTGCCTGGAAGCTCGTGACGGTCGCGCAAGAACGCATTCGCGAATTGGAGAACGAACTTGGTTGCTTTTTCGATCGCGCCGAAGATGGCAAGGTTCACCAAAAAGCGTTTGCTGGGCAAACGTTCGACCGCACCGTGCATAAGGGCGATCTAACAGGAATCGAAATCATCAACCGCTTGGCCGAGCAAGTGTGGGCACGCAAGATCGGTCGCCTCGAGGATCACCGTGCCGTGGCACTGATTAAAGACAGTTCGGGCAAAAACATGTCTGGCGTATTGATGATTGACATACGCACCGGTGAATTCGTTTTTGTGCAGGCCAAAGCCGTTCTATTGGCGACCGGCGGTGGTCCGACCATGTACAAGTATCACACGCCGTCCGGCGATAAGACCTGCGACGGTATGGCGATGGCCTTGCGCACCGGCTTGCCGCTGCGCGATATGGAAATGGTGCAGTTTCACCCGACCGGGTTAATCGCCGGCATGGAAACGCGCATTACCGGTACGATTATCGAGGAAGGCTTGCGCGGGTTTGGCGGCTATTTGCTCGACGGCGAAGAACAGCGCTTCATGCACAAATACGACGAGCGTGAAGAGCGCGCGACACGGGATATCGTTAGCCGTGCCATGCTTACCGAAATGCGCGAAGGAAAAACCGGGCCGAACGGCGGGCTTTACATCACCATGCGTCATCTCGATGAGGCGGAAGTGCGCAAAAACTTCAAAGGCATGGTCGAGCGTTGTGCCGACTATGGTTTTGATCTCGCGGCGGGCATCGTTGAAGTGGTACCGACGGCGCATTACATGATGGGCGGTGTCGAAATGGGCGAGAACTGCGAAACGGAAATCAACGGCATGTTTGTCGCCGGGGAGGATTCGGGCGGCGTGCATGGCGCGAACCGGCTCGGCGGGAACGGTGTCGCCAATTCAACCGTGTTCGGCGGAGTCGCCGGCGATGCCATGGCGCCTTGGATTGTTGCAAACGGTGCTTTTTACGCCCCCGATGAAGCCGCGATTGAAGAAACCGTTGCGCTATGCCGTCATCCGCTGTCGCAAAAGCCGGGCAATCTCGAAGGCATTCGCGAGAAGTTGTACGACGTGATGTGGGAAGACGCGGGTATTCTTCGCGATGCGGAAAGTTTAGCGCGCGCCGCAACCGCCTTGAACGATTTGGACGCCGAATTGGATACGTTGGGCGTTGCCGAAGACAACCTTGCCTACAATCTCACCTGGCATGATTGGATGAATCTCAAAAACCTCATTCTCGTCAGCAAATCGATTACGGTCACGGCGCAGGCACGGGAAAATTCCCGAGGTGCGCATTACCGGGCTGATTTTCCCGAGGCGGGCGATTTGGGTACCTCGTATTACACCCAGGTCCGCCAACAGAACGGCGAATTAACCGTTGAAAATCAACAGGTTGAATTCACCCGGGTCAAACCCGGTCAAACACTGATTACCGAAACGGCGGCCGAATAAAAAATGGCCGATGTCGTCATTGCCGAGTTTATGGATGAAGACGCTGTCGAAGCCTTGCGCCGCAATTACGACGTTTTGTATGAGCCAACTCTCGTCGACAATCCGGACAAACTCGCAGACGTTTTAACCGAAGCGCGCGCGTTAATCGTTCGTAACCGCACGCAGGTTCGCGGCGCTGTCCTTGATGCGGGGAAAAAATTGGAGGCTGTCGGCAGATTGGGCGTCGGTTTGGATAATATCGATACGTTAACCTGTGAAGCACGCGGGATCAAAGTCCTGCCGGCATCGGGCGCGAACGATCTTGCGGTCAAGGAATACGTCATTGCCGGTTTGCTGATGCTGTTTCGCGGCGCGTATCACGCAAGCGATGATATGGCGACGGGACTTTGGCCGCGCGAAAAACTGATGAAGCGTGAAGTCAGCGGTCGTTCTCTGGGCTTGATCGGATTTGGTAGTATCGCCCGCGATGTCGCTGCCGCAGCGCAATTGCTCGGCATGTCGGTATCGGCATTCGACCCGTACGTCGCGGCGGATGATCTTGTGTGGCAGGCGATGGATGTCGCCAATGTCACTTTTGAACAAGTAATGCGTGAAAGCGATGCCGTCAGCTTGCATGTGCCACTGACTGACGGCACTAAGAATTTAATTGATCAAAAGGCTTTATCGCTGATGAAATCTGATGCCTATTTGATTAATTCCGCGCGCGGCGGTGTTGTCGATGAAGCGGCACTTGCAAAAGCTCTCAAAGACGGAACAATTGCCGGTGCCATGCTCGATGTATTCGAGCAGGAGCCCTTGCCGGCGGAAAATGTGTTTGCCGGAGTGCCGAATTTGATTTTAACGCCGCATATTGCCGGTGTGACGGAAGACTCGAATGTCCGTGTCAGCGCCGTAACCGTAAAAAATGTTCGTGATGTTTTGGAAGGAAAGTAACTGTGCCTGTATTTCAACTGAATGAATTAAAAGAATTAGCGACAAACGTATTTCTCGCTTCGAATGTTTCGCCTGAAAATGCCGAAATTGTTGCCGATGCCTTGGTGGCGGCGGAGGCCGATGGCCTTGCTTCGCACGGCATTCAGCGGGTGACGTATTACGCGGATCAAGCCAAATCCGGTACGGTGAAAGGCCAAGTCGCTCCCGAAGTGACGCAGCCGGCGTATGCAGTTGTCCGGGTTGATGCCAAAGACGGGTTTGCCTATCCGGCGATCAAGGCGGGGCTGGATAAAGCCGTCGATGTTGTCGAGAAGACCGGCATTGTTGCGGTGGGCATCGGTAACTCACACCATTGCGGTGTCGTCGGCCATCATGTCGAGGCGTTGGCCGATAAAGGGCTGGTTAGCTTGGCTTTCGGTAATACGCCCGCGGCAATGGCGCCATGGGGCGGCTCGCGCGCCTTATACGGTACCAACCCGATTGCTTTTGCATCCCCTCGACCCAACGGTGCGCCGCTTGTGGTCGATTTCGCGATGAGCAAAGTCGCGCGCGGCAAGATTATGCTGGCCGCGAAAGAGGGTAAACCGATTGAAGAGGGCTGGGCGCTCGACAAAGACGGCAACCCGATTACCGATGCCGAAGAAGCCTTACGCGGCACGCTCATGCCCATGGGTGATGCGAAGGGGGCTGCGCTGGTGATGGTTGTGGAAATTCTCAGTGCGGCCTTCACCGGATCTCATTTTGGTTTTGAGGCCAATTCCTTTTTCGATACCGAAGGCGATCCGCCCCGTGTCGGACAATTTTTCATCATCTTTAAACCCGAATTGTTTTCGCCTAATTATATCGAGCGCCTCGGTGTGATGGTGCAGGCGATTGTCGAGCAGCCGGGAACCCGCTTGCCGGGTGAACGGCGTTACGGATTACGCGATAAAGCCCATAAAGAGGGTGTTACGATCCCCGATGCCCTTTATGATGACCTGATGGGACGCTTGTAAATAAAGATCGACAGCATGGAGGGGGAAGCCAATGGCCGGACGTCTGTCTTATCTCATGGTGGGGTTATTTTTTTTCTTCAGCAGTATTGTATTGTGCGTACCGGACGCCTTCGCGCAAACCGACGGTATCGATAAGGCGATTAACGATACGTTCGCGCCGATAGCCAATGCCTTTGCCGGCTTTATTTTCTCAAAAGTTTACGGGGTGCCGTGGATCCTGGTGTGGCTCGTCGTCGGCGCCATCGTTTTTACGTTTTATTTCCGCTTTATTAGCATCAGAGGCTTCAAGCACGCCATCGACATCACCCTGGGCAGGGTTGATAACAACGAAAAAGACCCTGGAGAAGTATCTCACTTTCAGGCGCTGGCAACGGCGCTGTCGGGCACCATCGGCCTCGGCAATATTGCCGGTGTTGCCATTGCGATTTCATTGGGCGGACCGGGCGCGACGTTTTGGATGATCTTGGCCGGGTTCCTCGGCATGTCGTCGAAGTTCGTCGAATGCACACTGGCGGTTATGTACCGCAAGGAGTTGCCTGACGGCCGTGTTTCCGGCGGGCCGATGTATTACATCAGCCAGGGCTTTGCCGAAAAGAACATGCCCGGCTTGGGGCGGGTGTTGGGCTTTATGTTCGCTGCCATGTGTGTCATCGGTGCGCTCGGCGCGGGCAACATGTTCCAGGCCAATCAGGCGTTTCAACAGTTCATGAATGTCACAGGCGGTGCCGATAGTTTTATCGCCGATAAGGCTTGGGCCTTCGGCCTGCTATTTGCGGTGTTGGTCGGCATCGTCATAATCGGTGGTATCAAAAGTATCGCGCGCGTGACGGCGAAGCTCGTGCCGTTTATGGCCGTCGTTTACATTGTGGCTGCGTTGGTGATCATTCTCATGAATATCGATAAAGTCCCAGCGGCGTTCAGCGCCATTATCACCGGTGCGTTTTCACCCGAAGGGGTGTCCGGCGGCATCATCGGCGTTCTCATTCAAGGCTTCCGCCGCGCCGCATTCTCCAACGAAGCTGGTATCGGCACCGCGCCGATTGCGCACGCGGCGGTGCGCACCAAAGAACCGGTGACCCAAGGCTTCGTCTCGTTGCTGGAACCGTTCATCGATACCATCGTCGTCTGCACGATGACTGCGCTCGTGATCATCATCACCGGTATGTATGTCAATACGAACGGTATCAGTGGCGTCGAGTTAACGTCAAAAGCGTTCGAAAGCGCGTTTCCGTGGTTCAAATATGTTTTGACGTTGGCCGTGATCTTATTTGCCTATTCGACGATGTTGTCGTGGTCCTACTACGGCACCAAGGCGTGGACTTACATCTTTGGTGAATCGGCTCGCTCTAACTTAACCTATCGACTCATCTTTTGTGTTTTTGTTGTTGTTGGCGCGACTTCGAACCTGACCT
>CALINB010000016.1 GCA_938045325.1 uncultured Rhodospirillales bacterium
CTCAACCGATGTCGGCACACGAATGTTCGCCTTCTTGCCCTTAAAGGCTTCTTCGAGCGTAACCTCCATGTTGTAGCGTAAATCCGAACCGCGCCCAGCAGCTTGACCTCGTTGACCGCCGCCGCCACTGCCGAAATCGCCGAACATTTCATCGAAGATATCGGCAAAGCCCGACGCGAATCCGGCGCCGCCGCCGCCGAAGCCGCCGCCAAAACCACCGGCACCCGGACCGCCCTGTTCGAAAGCGGCATGGCCAAAACGATCATAGGCCGCGCGTTTTTGTTCATCAGAGAGAACGTCGTATGCCTCGCTGATTTCCTTAAACTTTTGCTCGGCTTCCTTGTCGTCGGGGTTCCGGTCGGGATGGTATTTCATCGCCAGCTTGCGGTACGACTTTTTCAATTCATCGCCGCTCGCTTCGCGATCAACCTCCAACAGTGTGTAATAGTCCTGCTTTGCCATTGTCTTATGTATTTAATGCCATGCGCCCCGGGGCAGCAAACCTGCCTCGGGGCCGCGTTCGGCTCCCCCTTCGTCGCAGGACAAGCCTTAGCCGTCCTTTTTATCCTTTTCCGCATCCGTTTCCGGATTCACTTCTTCAAAATCGGCATCGACCACCGTTGCGTCGTCACCGGGCTTGCTGCCGGACGCGTTATCACCACCGGCATCCGATGCGCCACCCATTCCATTGCCCATGCCGCCATCAGGCGCGGCATTTGCATTTTCCTGGCTCGCTTTGTACATGGCTTCGCCCAATTTCATTGACGCCTGCGCCAAGGCTTCCGTCTTCGCCTTGATGGCCTCAAGATCGTCTTCTTCCATGGCGCTTTTCAGTTCAGCAACAGCGGTTTCGATCGCCTGCTTTTCATCTTCGCTGATTTTGTCGCCGTACTCAGATAGATTTTTCTCCGAGGTGTGAATCAACGTATCGGCTTGATTGCGGGCTTCGACCAACTCACGGCGTTTTTTATCTTCGCCCGCATGCTGTTCGGCGTCCTTAACCATCTGCTCGATATCGGTATCCGACAAACCGCCCGAGGCCTGGATGCGAATTTGCTGCTCCTTACCGGTCGCTTTGTCTTTTGCCGACACATTCACGATACCGTTTGCATCAATATCGAATGTCACCTCGATTTGCGGCATACCGCGCGGCGACGGTGGAATGCCGACGAGATCGAATTGACCGAGGGCTTTATTATCGGCAGCCATTTCCCGTTCGCCTTGGAAGACACGGATCGTCACCGCCTGCTGATTGTCTTCAGCAGTCGAGAACACCTGGCTTTTGCGTGTCGGGATCGTGGTGTTGCGATCAATCAGGCGCGTAAACACACCGCCCAAAGTTTCGATGCCGAGCGAAAGTGGCGTGACGTCAAGCAACAGAACGTCTTTCACGTCGCCTTTGAGCACGCCGCCTTGAATGGCCGCACCGATCGCAACCACTTCGTCCGGATTGACGCCCTTGTGAGGTTCGCGGCCGAAAAATTCTTTCACGGTCTCAATGACTTTCGGCATGCGGGTCATGCCGCCGACGAGAATCACTTCGTCGATTTCGCCCGCCGTGATACCGGCGTCTTTTAATGCTTTTTGGCACGGATCAACCGTACGCTCGATTAGATCTTCCACCAACGCTTCCAACTTGGAGCGAGTCAGCTTGATGTTTAAATGCTTTGGACCTGATTGATCGGCGGTGATAAACGGCAGGTTCACTTCCGTTTGCATCGTGCTCGATAGCTCGATTTTGGCTTTTTCGGCCGCCTCCTTAAGGCGTTGCAGAGCAAGCTTATCCTGCAGCAGATCAATGCCTTGTTCTTTCTTAAATTCTTCGGCGAGATAATCCTGAATCCGGTTGTCGAAGTCTTCGCCGCCGAGGAACGTATCACCGTTCGTCGACTTCACTTCAAACACACCGTCGCCGATTTCCAAAACAGACACGTCAAACGTACCGCCGCCGAGGTCATAGACGGCAATCGTGCCGGTTCCTTTTTTCTCAAGCCCGTAGGCGAGTGCCGCCGCCGTCGGCTCGTTGATGATACGCAACACCTCGAGGCCGGCAATTTTTCCGGCGTCCTTGGTAGCCTGACGTTGTGAATCGTTGAAATAGGCCGGTACCGTAATTACGGCTTGGCTGACCTCTTCACCGAGATGACTCTCGGCCGTCTCTTTCATCTTTTGCAGAATAAACGCACTGATTTGACTCGGGCTGTATTTCTGGCCCTCGATCTCAACCCAGGCGTCGCCGTTTTCGCCTTCGACAATGTTATAGGCGACAAGGTCTTTATCTTTTGACGTGATCGGATCGTCGAAACGGCGGCCGATCAATCTTTTAATCGCGAATAATGTATTTTCCGGATTGGTAACGGCTTGGCGCTTCGCCGGTTGGCCGACCAACCGTTCATCCGAATCGGTGAAGGCCACCATCGAAGGGGTGGTGCGCATGCCCTCGGCGTTTTCAATGACCTTCGACGTGCTGCCGTCCATAACCGCAACACATGAATTGGTGGTGCCCAAATCGATCCCAATGACTTTACTCATACTAACCTCTGTTTTTTGCTGGTAATGGACGAACGGTTGGGCGGTTTCATCGCCCTGATTGTCCCTACCGGATAAATGTCGTTCACCGCATCGTAGCCGAAGACGGTGCCCATATGCGCGCGTTATATATGTGCCGGAATCGGGGGCCGCAACTCTCAGGCGCTATTTCCGGGCATTTTTATTCGTTTGGGCTCATCAGGCGAGGCGCCGGAGCCGCATCACGGGCCGCTGGGAACGGCAAGGCGCCGGGGGAATAGACTTAATTTATTGAATTTATTAAGAAAATAAGACCGCCCTACAGCTCCTTATCGACCTTGGCGCCCGATCCGGGATCGGATTGCTCGTAGGCCTGAGCCGAATTTTTAACGGCGGCATCGCCGGCACCGTCTTCGGAATCGGCTGAAGCCTCCGAATCGGCCTCGGCCTTCGCGCCCCCCTTAGAAACCCCGACCTTCGACGGCCGTAACAGGCGGTCATGAATTTTGTAGCCGGTTTGGATTTCCTGAACCACGGTACCGCTCGGTACGCTGGTGTCTTCGATTTCAAACAGCGCTTCGTGAAAATTATGGTCGAATTTTTGATGCATCGCCTCAATTGGCTTGATTTCAAACCGCTCGAACGTCGAAAGCAGGGTCCGTTCGGTCATTTCGACGCCTTCGATCAAACCGGCAATGGCCACGTTGTCCTTGCCTGCATCATCCTCAACGGCTTCGAGGGCGCGACGCAGATTATCACGCACCTCAACCATCTCGCGGGCAAAAGAAGCGATGGCGTACTTATTCGCGTCTTCCTTATCGCGTTCGGACCGGCGGCGCACATTTTCCGTTTCCGCCAGCGCACGCAGCAGTTTGTCCTTAAGATCGGCAACCTCGGCCTCAAGATCTTCCGTCGGCTGGCCTTGGATATCCTCAGCTCCATCTGAGTCGCTTTCAGCGGTATCAGCTACTTGGGCGTCCTGATCAGGCGATTCATTTTCATCTACCGGCGCATTGCCAAACGGGGCTTGCTCCGTTTCCTGATCTTGTTCTGTTTCGTTTTCTTTATTTTCAGTCATTGTGGTTTATATTTATCCAATTAATTTTCCGATTAATTTTGCCGTGTAATCAACCATGGGGATGATACGCGAGTAATTCATCCGAGTCGGTCCAATGATTCCGATTGTGCCGACAACATTGTTCTCCTGGTTTTTATACGGCCCAACAATTAACGAGCATCCAGATAAGCCAAAAAGCTGATTGTCCGCACCGATGAATATCTGCACACCCTCGGCCGTATCCGCGAGCGATAATAATTTAAGCATCGTTTCTTTGGTCTCAAGGGCCTCGAATAAAGAACGGATGCGCTCAAGATCGGTTGTTGCATTAACATCTTCCAGCAAATTCGCCTGGCCGCGCAGGATGAGCAATCCGTCTTTACGGTCTCCCGACCAACTAGCGAGGCCGGATTCGACCACCTTGCTGGTCAGTGAATCAAGCTGCGCCTGCTGACCCTCCAGTTCATCCATGATGGCGTCGTAGGCTTCACTCAGCGTGCGGCCGACCAACCGTGCGCTTAAAAAATTCGAAGCCTCGATCAGGGCTGACGGCGTCATGCCGTTGGGAATTTCGATCACCCGGTTTTCGACGACGCCGTTTTCCGTAACCAGAATTACCAGCGCCCGGCCCGGACTGAGGTGCACGAATTCAATATGGCGCAATGGGCTTTCGGTTTTCGGCGCAAACACCAACCCCGCGCAACGCGATAAGCCTGAAAGGGCAGCCGTAGCGTCTTCGAGCAATCCTTCCATAGTGTTAACCGAACCGGCACATTGGCTTTCAATGCGGCGGCGCTCGCTTTCAGATAAATTGCCGACCTCAAGGATGCCGTTGACGAACATGCGCAGGCCCTGTTCGGTTGGCATACGACCGGCCGACGTATGCGGCGCAAACAGCAAGCCCAAATCTTCCAAATCTGCCATGACATTACGAACCGTCGCCGGAGATAAGGACATGCTCAATCGCCGGGCAATCGTACGCGAACCGACCGCTTCGCCGGTCTCAAGATACGTATCGACGATTTGGCGGAATATTTCACGCGAACGATCATTCAGTTCGGTAATCATGGTTCCCGTTCAACCCATTGATCCGAGGCTTCACAAACCTAGGCCGGACACAGTCCTGTAATCATTAAGAAACTTAGTTACCCTGTCATGAAACGTCAACGGAGAGGGAGCCGTTGGCAGACAGGGCCGCATCAAGGCTTTACCCGTTTGGCGGCACGCGTTAGCTTGCGCGCGCCGATGAATAAATTAAGGATTTAAACCATGAAGCGTCCTTCAGGCCGAATGCCGGACCAAATGCGTGATGTGTCACTTGACATGAACGTCAATAAATATGCCGAGGGTTCGTGTCTGGCGAAATTCGGCGATACTCATGTACTGTGTTTAGCCAGCGTCGAGGAACGCGTCCCCGGTTGGATGCGTGATACGGGTCGTGGCTGGGTCACGGCAGAATACGGCATGCTGCCCCGATCGACCGAAACCCGCACCGGACGGGAAGCGGCACGAGGAAAACAGTCGGGCCGCACTCAGGAAATCCAACGTCTCATCGGGCGCAGCCTGCGCGCCGTTACCGATTTAGAAAAGCTGGGCGAAATTCAAATCAAGGTCGATTGCGATGTCATTCAAGCAGACGGCGGGACTCGCACGGCATCCATCACCGGTGGTTACGTCGCTCTTCATGCCGCAATGCAAAAGCTCGTTAACCTCGGTGTCATCGATAACGTGCCATTAATCGATCAGGTCGCTGCCGTCTCTTGCGGATTGTATCAAGGCGCGGCCGTCCTGGATCTCGACTATGCCGAAGACAGCACCGCCGAAGCCGATGCCAATTTCGTTTTCACAGGAAAAGGCGGCATTGTCGAAATTCAAGGCACGGCTGAAGAGACCGCATTCTGTGAAGCGCAATTCCAGGAACTCATGGAGCTGGCGAAGGCCGGCATTCAGCAACTGACGGTTTTGCAGCGTCAGGCCTTGAAGATCGATTGATCATGGCACGGCATTTTGACGGCGGCCGCTTGGTCATCGCCTCGCACAACAAAAACAAAGTGCACGAGATTGCCGATTTGCTTGCCCCATACGGCACGGATGTGGTGTCCGCCGGTGAATTGAATTTGCCGGAACCGGAAGAGACCGGCGCGACTTTTGCAGAAAACGCGATCATTAAAGCACAAGCCTCGGCCACGGGCGCCAATCTACCCGCGCTGGCCGATGACTCCGGCCTCGTCGTTCATGCCATAGATGGACGGCCCGGCATTTATTCGGCTCGATGGGCAACACCGGAAGGTGACTTTGGACCGGCAATGGAGAAAGTTCACGCTTTGCTCGAAAACCAATCAGACCGTTCGGCACATTTCATGTGCGCCTTGGCACTGTGCTGGCCGGACGGTCATTGCGAAGTTTTCGAGGGCCGCATCGACGGCACGATTGTTTGGCCGCCGCGGGGCACCATCGGCTTCGGGTATGATCCGATCTTTCTGCCCGAAGGCCGCGATAAAACGTTCGGTGAAACCACCCTGGAAGCGAAGCATCCAGTCAGCCACCGGGCGCGGGCCTTCAGCCAACTCGTCGCCGCCTGTTTTGCCTGAACCCTTTTTAAAGAGGCATTCGCCATGTCTGAGCTTGCCCTTTACGTTCATTGGCCGTTTTGCGAATCGAAATGCCCCTATTGTGACTTTAACAGCCACGTCACCGAGAGCATCGATCAGACGCGCTGGGCCGCGGCTTTCTGCGCCGAATTGGATCATTTTGCTAGCGAAATAAATAAAGCATCGATAACGAGCGTGTTTTTCGGCGGCGGCACGCCATCGCTTATGACGCCGCCAACGGTCGCTGCCGTGTTGAAGAAAATTGACAACCTTTGGGGCCTGCCTGGCGAAGCCGAAATCACGCTTGAGGCAAATCCATCCTCGGTCGAAGCGAATCGTTTTGCCGATTATCACACCGCCGGGGTCAACCGCGTGTCTCTCGGCGTACAGTCCTTGGATGAATCGGTTTTAAAATTTTTAGGCCGCCGCCATTCCCGCGACGAAGCCCTGGCCGCTATCGGTATCGCGGCAAAAACTTTTTCGCGGTTTTCATTCGATTTAATTTATGCCCGGCCCGGTCAAACAATCGCTTCATGGCGAAATGAATTACAACAGGCGCTCAGCCTCGCCGGTTCGCATATATCGGTTTACCAACTCACGATAGAGCCCGGTACCGCCTTTCATAAAGACCGTGTTTCAACTGTCGATGAAGAAACCGGTGCCGCGTTATACGAAATGACGCAGGAAATGTTGGAGCAAGCCGACATGCCGGCCTATGAAATTTCCAATCACGCCCGGCCCGGTGATGAGTGCCGGCATAACTTAACCTATTGGCGCATGGGTTCGTGGCTCGGCATCGGTCCGGGTGCGCACAGCCGGTTGCAAAGCAATAAAGCGACGCAGGCATTTCATCACTGGCGCGCACCGGACAAGTGGCTCGAGGCCGTCGAAAGCTTGGGACACGGCACAGCGAAGCGAATGACGCTCACGGTTGAAGACGATCGCACCGAAACAATTTTAATGGGACTTAGACTGCGTGAAGGAATTAACCGAAAGCGTTTTGAATCCCGATTCGGGTCGAAACTTGAGACAACATTCGATTCACATGCACTATCGTCACTCATCGAAGAAGATTATCTCGTTTGCGATAAACGCGCCTTAAAGGCAACGGCAAAGGGCCGACAATGTCTCAATGCTGTGTTGGAAAAACTTCTCGCGTAAGGTGTTAATTTAACGCGGCGTCGCTAAATGACTCCGGCGGCGGATTGATCACCTTGTTGGTGCGCGGACCGACTTGCAACACCGCCAACCCCCGTTCCGGCAGGCCGCTCGGCAACAGACGGAAAATACCGTCCCGGCCGACAAAGCCGCTCGGCGTCGTCAGTGCTTTAATCGAAAATTTCGGGCCTTCCGTATTGCGCGCCAGGACCGTCGCGAGCGCCGTCGCATCGTACGCCAGCGTCGCGAGGCGAGGCGGATTACGGGCATACACCTGGCGATATTGTGCGGCAAAATTCGCCCGTGCCGTCGGCGGCGGAGCGGCGAACCAGCCGCCGATCAGGGCCGGCTCGCGGCCAATGCCGGGCTCATCCCATTGGCCCGTGCCGAGCATGCGCACCTTCGCCGGATCGATATCGTAAAACGGCAACAGGGCGGCGACGGATTGCAGACGCTTCCCGCCATCGGCCAGAAACAAAGCCTCGAATGCAACCGGGCCGATGGTTTGTAATTTTTCGAGACGCTTTAACGCACGCTGGGATAATTCATCATCGCGTTCCTTGAGTCGGTTGCGTTGCTCCAATAGCGCGCCCCGCCGGTTTTCATAATCGGCCAGGTCGCGAATGAGGGGCGCGAAATCGCGTGCATTCGGATCATACTGATCGATGCGCACAATACTGCCGCCGCTTTGCTCGACGGCTTCGCGGAACGTTTGTAAAACCGTTTCACCATAAAGCGTGCCCGGCGCCAAGGCGGCAAAATTCTGAACGCCCCGCTGGCGGGCATAACGCACCACCCGCCGCACCTCGGCACTGGGAATAAAGCCAAGCGTAAAGACCCCTTCGCCGACGGCGGAACGGTCGCTGGTAAAGGAAATCACCGACACATTGGCGGCACGGGCTGAATTGGCAATCGCCTTAACGGACGCCGACAGCAGCGGTCCTAAAATCAAACGCGCACCATCGCCGATGGCCAACTGGGCGGCATCGATGGCACCGTCCGGTGTCCCTTTTGTGTCGTGCACCAACAACTCGAACGTTTTTTCCGAAAACGAAAACAATGCCAATTGAGCGGCGTTTAACATGGCTTTGCCGATATTTTTGTTCGGACCCGTGAGCGGGAGCAACAACGCGACCCGCACGCCGCTGGTCTTCATCGGTGGTGGCGGTGGCATTTCCGGCTGCGTTTCGGGATCGGCGGAAACGGAAGGAATGGGCCGGTTTAAATATTGCTCAAAGGACGGCCTCGCTGGTTGCGCCGCCGGCGCTCCCGGAACCGGCTCATCAAACCGCGGCGCGGGCGGTTCGGGCTCAGGCGCGCGTGACGGGAAGGCGGGGGCCGGTGAAGGTGGTGATGACGTCGTTTGGTTATAGGGTGGTGGCGCAAGCGGTTCGCCTCTCGGCGCCGGTTGCGCGAAGACAGGCGGGCGGTACGGCTCGCGTTGAACCGGCGGCCGATAAGGGGTTTGCGCGTTCGGATTGATCGGTGCCTTATTTTGCTGGTCCGATGTTTGAGACTTTGTCGAAGGCAGTTTTTGCGCCGGACCGACAGGGTCGTTGCGCGGCGCCGAGCCGCCGCCGGGCCAAGACATGGGCAGCGATAAATCACCGCACGATGCTGCAAACAGGCAGAATCCCAGTGCCCCGATTGTTAAAAAACGGATGGTCCCTGTTCTTTTCACGTGAATGCGTTTATTCATATTCGATATTCATTTCGACGCCGCGTGACCCGCTGATGCCTGAGCCTAGCGATACAGACATGTCGAGTAAACAATCGCAAAACACAACGGGGCCGAAAATTGATCCCGGGCTTTATATTGTGTCGACACCAATCGGCAACGCCGCCGATATCACCCTGCGCGCGCTCTCTATTTTAAGCCATGCCGATACCGTTGCCTGCGAAGATACGCGTGTCACCGGTAAGCTTATGAAAATTCACAATATTCAGGCCAATTTAACCGCATATCATGAACATAATGCCCCGCAGATACGTCCGGAACTCATAAAACGATTAAAAAATGGCGAAACCGTGGCGTTGGTCAGCGATGCGGGCACCCCATTGATTTCCGACCCCGGCTTTAAACTGGTGCAGGCCTGCCATGAGGCCGGTATTCCCGTGACCGCCGCTCCTGGCGCTTCGGCCGTCTTGAGCGCTCTTGTTGTCGCCGGCCTGCCGACCGACCGGTTTTTCTTCGCCGGCTTTCTGCCAGCAAAACAAAAGGCGCGGCAAAAAGCCATCGAAGAACTATGTTCCATCCCAGCGACTTTGGTCCTGATGGAATCGCCGCGCCGGTTAGCCACGATGATGGAAGCCGCCGAACCTGTTCTCGGCTCACGCGCTTGCGTCGTTGCCCGCGAATTGACCAAGCTTCATGAAGAAATTCGCCGCGGTACGGTGTCCGAACTGGCGGCATATTATAAAGCCGCTACACCGCCCAAAGGCGAGGCGATGATTGTCATCGCGCCGCCATCTGCAGAGAGCATGCTCAGCGAGGCCGAGATCGACAGCCGGCTTCGCGATGCCTTGCAGTCAAACAGCTTGCGCGACGCGGTGCGAACTGTTGCCGAGGCAACAGGTGTCTCGAAAAAGACCGTTTACGCCCGCGCCCTCGACATCGACAAAGAACGGCCGGACGATGATTAACCGGCGGCAACGGGCTTGGCGTTACGGCCAATTTGCCGAAACGATGTGTGCCTTATCGTTGCAGCTGCGCGGCTACCGGGTCTTAGCGCGGCGCTACAAAACACCGCTGGGTGAAATCGACATCGTCGCCCGGCATGGCCGGGTCCTGGCGTTCATCGAAGTCAAGGCACGGCAAAATTTCAAAGAGGCGGTCGAATCGATCAGCCCCCGTCAACGTGACCGCATTGTCCGTGCCGCCGAACTTTATTTGCAGCGCAACGCACAATTCGCGCAACTCCACCTGCGGTTCGACGCCATGCTGATCGCGCCCTGGCGAATCCCGCGCCACATTCGCGACGCTTGGCGCACTTAAAAAATTTTCCGCCCGCCGAAACGCAAAGCCTATCGCCGGTCACGAGAGGGGCATTGTACGCCCTATTCTTCCTTGGCATGATGCCACCACGGCAAAGCGATCAAAGCGGCCCCACGTCATTCGTTTAATGGGCAAATCATACAAATGATTTTTTCGAAATTGTTCCATCATTTTCAAAGATGCCGTGGCTTTCGGCACACCATTTCTTTCATCATGTTTTTAATGGCAGCGCCGATCCTGTCGGGGTGCGGCGTCGTCGCCGGTGTCGGTGCCGCAACGGGGATTGCCGCCTATCAGGAACGGGGGATCGAAGGCGCCGCCAACGATCTTAAAATACAAATCCGCATTGTCGACAACTGGCTCGATAAAGACGACGCCATTGTACGGAAAATCGGCCTCGAAGTTTATAATGCCCGTGTTCTGCTCACCGGTTATGCAGCGGATGAAAAAATGCGGGCCGAAGCCGTGCGCCTGACATGGCAGGCACAAGGCGTCAAAGAGGTGCTCAACGAGATACAGCTCGATACAGATAAAAAAGAAACGTCGCTGGCACGAGACAGCTGGATCACGACACAACTGAAATCGAAAATTACCTTCGATCGAGATATTTATGCGGTGAATTATTTTATCGAAACCGTTAACGGCATTGTTTACTTGCTTGGCATTGCACAAAATCAGCACGAGCTCGACCTGGTCACCGCACACGCGCGGGGACTTAAATATGTCCGCCGCGTTATTTCGCACGTTAAAATCAAAAAACCGATCCCGAAAGCATGAAACCAGCGGCACATATTCAAGACCGCCTGCGCCGGATCGGCACGATTCCAAGTGATCAAATCCGCCTGGCCGATACAGCACTATTCCTCGCGACCGCCATTGATAAAAATAAGCGCGTGGCACCCTACATCCGTCACCTAAAGAAGCTCTGCTTCGACGTCGCCGGCTATATCGGCCCGGCGCCAATGCCTGGCAACGACAATCACGGGCCGGACCTCGGCACGCGCGCCGAAGCCTTGCGTCAAGTGCTCGCAAAGCGTTACGGCTACGGCGTGGCGCCGGCAGCAGCCGACCCGCTCGAAGCTTCCAGTTTCATGCGGCTGATCGATAGCCGGTTCGGCGCCGATAGTGCGCTCGCCATTCTTTATCTTCACGTCGCCCGGTCGCTGGATTGGCCCGCGGTTGCCATCGATTTTCCGCATCATGTGCTGGTGCGATTGGAAACACCGGGCGAGCGGGCCATTTACGATCCGGCCAACGGCTTTAAAGCCTGTGCGCCGCAAGACCTGCGCCGGTTAATTAAAAAAGCGCTCGGCAAACAAGCGGAGTTAACACCGGCGCACTACGCAGTGATGGATAGCCGCGCCTTATTGTTGTGTCTGCAAATGGAAGTAAAAACGGCTTTATTGGAGCAAGAACGGTTTTTCGATGCCATCGATGTCATCGATACCGCATTGCTGTTCGCCCCCTTAGAGGCGGTCTTATGGCGTGAAGCGGGCCATTTACACACCCGGCTCGACAATGTCCCCGCTGCCATCGATGCGCTTGAAACGTTTCAGCGTCTGAATAACGGCGATGAACACCGTTACCGCACGTCTGTATTGTTGCAAGAATTGCGTGGCCGGTTACAGTAGGGCCCAATGATGGCTTACTGGACAATCCGATTATGACCCTCACCGTCGCTATCCAAATGGACCCGATCGAATCGATTGATATCGATGCGGACTCCACCTTCGTGCTCGCGCTTGAAGCACAAAAACGCGGCTATGCGCTGTACCATTACCTGCCACACCATCTTACGTTCTCACACGGCCGGGTGACGGCGAAGGCGCGTGCCCTTCAAGTACGCCGCGAACACGGCAATCATTGCACCCTTGGCGATTATGAAACCATCGACCTTGCTTTGATGGATATCGTGCTGATGCGCCAGGACCCGCCGTTCGATATGGCCTATATCACCGCGACCCACTTGCTGGAGCACATCCATCCAAAGACTCTTGTCGTGAATGATCCGTCTCATGTGCGCAACGCACCGGAAAAATTATTCGTCACTCATTTTGCGCCGCTGATGCCGGCGACCGTAATCACGTCCGATCACGATGAGATCCTCGCATTTAAAAAAGAATATAAAGACATTATTATCAAGCCCCTGTTCGGCAACGGCGGCGCCAACGTATTTCACAGCCCGCCCGAAGACGACAATCTCAATGCGCTTTTAGAGATGTTTACCGATCTCTACCGCGAACCGATCATCGCGCAGGCTTATGTGCCTGCCGTGCGCGCGGGCGATAAGCGCATTATCCTGATCGACGGCGAACCGGCGGGCGCCGTGAATAGAATTCCCGCCGAGGGCGATGTACGCGCTAACATGCACGCGGGAGGGCGGCCGGAAAAAACCGAACTCAGCAAGGCCGATCTCATGATCTGCGAAGCGATCGGCCCGGCGCTCTCGGAACGGGGGCTGCTGTTTACCGGCATCGACGTCATCGGCGACAAGTTGACCGAGATCAACGTCACTTCGCCGACCGGTTTGCAGGAAATCGGTCGCTTCGATAACGTGTCGCTTGAGGCAAAATTATGGGACGCCATCGAAGCTAAATTCGACGCCACCCGAAATCCGGCAGATTAACCCCGATCAATATTCCTGGCTTACGCGCGCCGCTTCTTGGCTGGCGCGTTCGGGGTGACTTTCTTTCAAATAATTTGCGTAATCCATATCGACCTTAAGTATATGATGGCTCAGCCAGGTCGAAAGAAATTCCATGAGCTTGTCGTAGTCGAATGTCTCCGGCGAATTCTCAAAATCATTATGAAATTCATCGACTTTCTGATCCAGGGCCGCATGAATTTTTTTATGTTCCTCTAGTTTCGGGTAGCCTGTTTCTTCCATCAAACGCTCTTCGTGCTCGAAGTGAACATCAACGTAAGCAATGAGCGCCTTTAACGTCGAATCCAATGAAGCTTTGTCGGCCCCAATAGCGTGTTTTTCAGCAAGATCGTTAATCAGGGCAAACAGGCCCCAGTGCTCTTTGTCGACTTCCTTTTCGCCAATCTTGAAGTCATCGGACCATTCGGTAATCGCCATCGCTCAACTCCCGGACAGTTACACAAATTACGGTGTGTGCTGCATCGAAGAGTTGCACGAGGGCACCCATCAGGCCTTGACCGTGCTCAAGCCGCAGAACGGCGGGCCGCCGCGGCGCGGCGTTGCGCTCTGTTCGGCCGTTTCTTTTTAAAGTTCCCTTTATGCACGTTCGATTTATGCGCATTGGGATTTTCACCCTGTTGCGGCTTGCGATGCGCCGCTTTTTTCGGCGCGGACGGCGGCTCGCCTTTTGAACGCCGGCGTGTTCTGTTTCTTTGCCGGTTTTTCGAGCCGCGCTTAAAAGAGCCCGGATCGCTGGCGATGTCATCGGCATGAAACGGATGATCGTCGATGACATTCACCGATTGGCCGATGGTCCGCTCGATATCGCGCAGGTAAACGCGCTCATCTGAATCACAGAATGAAATGGCAATGCCGGTGGCGCCGGCGCGCGCCGTGCGGCCGATTCGATGAACATAACTTTCCGGCTCGTTGGGCAGTTCGAAATTGATCACATGGGTAATGCCGTCGACATCAATACCGCGCGCGGCGACATCAGTCGCCACCAAGGCGCGGACATGGCCCGAGCGGAAATTTTTCAAGGCCCGTTGCCGGGCGTTTTGCGATTTATTGCCGTGAATGACATCGGATGCTACGCCGCCTTGGCTTAAATACTTGGCGACTTTATCGGCGCCATGTTTAGTACGGGTAAAAACAAGAACGCGCTTTAAGTCAGGACCGGCGAACAAATTGCTTAACAGGGCGCGTTTTTTATCCTTCGGCAGAAACATCACGCGTTGTTCAATTTTCTCGACCGTGGTTGCCGCCGGCGTGATTTCAACATGAACCGGGTCATGCAACAGGCCATCGGCTAAAGCTTTCACCGGCGCCGGCATGGTAGCGGAGAACATCACGGTTTGGCGCTGCTCTGGCAACGCTTTCGAAATTTTTCGGACGTCCGGAATAAATCCCATATCGAGCATGCGATCCGCTTCATCGAGCACGAATACTTCAACCTCGCCTAAGGACACTTTGCCTTGGTTCATTAAATCCAGCAGGCGGCCCGGTGTTGCCACCAGAATATGCACCCCTTTTGCAAGCGCCTTGATTTGCGGCACGATGGACGCACCGCCGAAAACGGTGGCGGAGCGCAATCCGGCATGACGGCCGTAGGTTTTAAAGCTATCGCCGATTTGCACGGCTAGCTCGCGGGTCGGCGCGAGGATCAACGCGCGCGGTTGGCGGCGATGGAGCTTGCACATGTTTTCGCTCAGGCGATGCAACAACGGCAGCGCGAAAGACGCCGTTTTACCGGTACCGGTTTGCGCGACACCGAGCAAATCGTGCCCCTGAATAAGTGAAGGAATCGATTGCGCCTGGATCGGCGTCGGTGTCGCGTAACCCTCGTCCATAACGGCACGCAGGATAGGTTGGGCCAATTGGAGGCCGCTAAAGTCAGTCATGATTATTCTTTTTCTTTCTCAAACAATATCAGTAAGCCCCGCCGGATTTTCGGCGGGACACGCAGGCACAATGCCGGCAATTCGATAAAACGTACTCAGGAAAAAACCAATTCGAAACGCGTTCGAATGCCGAGCAGAGGCCCATCTAACGAAATGCCCTGGTGGTGTCTGAAAGAAAGTTGCCGGTCCTTGTTTTTCTTCTTCGGTGGACGGCTCATCATTTAAACGGGGTCGAAATTCGACCGCTACGGGAATGTCGCTGGGGCCTCTCTTGCGCCTTTACGCGGGGAAAGTCAAGTAAAGGTTTGAAATAAAACCATTTTTCGAAAAAGAACAAAATAAGAACATTTCTGGCCCCGCCAGAGCTTCCGCGCTACAATCGGAGCCATAATTGCGCGGGAGAATATTTTGATGGTCGCGCGAAGTGCCACCGTCGCCTTTCAGGGTTTCGAGGTTCTGGATGTGGATGTGCAGGTCCACATGAGTCCGGGATTGCCCGCGTTCACCATCGTCGGTTTGCCCGATAAGGCTGTTGGTGAATCGCGTGAACGGGTCCGCGCCGCTCTCAGCGCCATCGGCTTATCGTTACCAAGCGAACGTATCACCGTTAATCTTTCACCGGCGGACGTTCTGAAAGAAGGATCGCATTTCGATTTGCCCATCGCGGTCGGTCTTCTCGCCACGATGCAGGTTTTACCAGCCGATGAAATCGCAACCTACACAGCGCTCGGCGAATTGGCGCTCGATGGTGGCCTGACATCCGTCGCCAGTGTGCTGCCCGCGGCCATTCACGCCAGTGCATCGTCGCGCGGGCTGATCTGTCCGGCGGCGCAAGGGCCGGAAGCGGCCTTCGCTGGCGAGATCGATATCCTGGCACCGCAAAACTTATTGCAATTGATCAATCATTTTAAAGGCACGCAAATCCTCGCCGCCCCCGAGCCGCTCGCCGCCGAAGCGGAACAGGCCTTGCCCGACATGCGCGATATCAAAGGTCAAGAAAGTGCGAAGCGCGCCCTCGAGGTCGCCGCGGCGGGCGGGCACAACATGCTGATGACCGGCCCGCCGGGCGCAGGCAAATCGATGTTGGCGGCGCGCCTGCCGGGAATATTGCCGCCGCTTGATCCGAAGGAGGCCTTAAGCGTCAGCATGATTCAAAGTCTCGCCGGTACGCTTGAGGGAGGGCGCATCAAACGCACCCGGCCGTTTCGCGACCCGCATCACGGTGCCTCGCTCGCGGCGCTGACGGGTGGCGGCATGAAAGCCAAGCCGGGCGAAGTCTCGCTTGCACACCTGGGTGTATTATTTCTCGACGAACTGCCGGAGTTTCAGCGCAGCGTACTCGAAGCCCTACGCCAACCGATCGAGTCTGGCCACATCACAGTCGCGCGCGCCAATGCACACGTCACGTATCCTGCCCGGGTGCAATTGATCGCGGCGATGAACCCCTGCCGCTGCGGTTACCTGGACGATCCGGCACAGGCGTGTTCGCGGGTGCCGCGCTGCGCACAAGACTATCAGGCAAAAATCTCCGGGCCGCTGTTTGACCGCATCGATCTGCATGTCGACGTGCCGGCGGTGAACCCGGCGGACCTCGCCGCTCCCGCACCGGTCGAGGCCTCGGCGGACATATTAAAACGCGTCACCACGGCACGGGACATCCAAAAAGAGCGATACAGATTAAAGGCAGCGGGGACAAACATCCGCACCAACGCCGAAGCCGAAGGCACGCTGCTTGAAGACATCACGACGCCCGATCCCGAGGGCCGAAAACTTTTGCTGGAAGCGGCCGAACGCATGAAGCTAACAGCGCGCGGCTACCATCGGGTGCTCAAAGTCGCGCGCACGCTCGCGGATTTGCAAGTAACCGAACAAGTGACTCGCCTGCACATCGCGGAAGCTTTATCTTATCGGCGTATCGTCCCGGGCCGCGACCCGGTGGCGGCTTAAAAAAATAAATTCAACAAAGGGGATACTTCATGAAAGCAATGGTTTTGACGGCGAAGGACACGCCGTTTCAGTTGATGGATGTGCCGGACCCGGTCGCGGGACCGGGCGAGGCAGTAGCGAAGGTCTATACCTGCGGTTCCGGACTGACGATCCAACACTCCCGGGCCGGGCGATTTAATCTTCAATACCCGCGCATCATCGGCCATGAAATCACCGGCGAAATCGTCGAGGTCGGCGAGGGTGTCACGGACCTGAAGATCGGCGACGGGGTGACGGCGTATTATTATTTCTCCTGCGGCAAATGTAAGTGGTGCAAGGCCGACCGGGAAACCCTGTGCGACAATCTCAAGGGTAATGTCGGGCGCGACTGCGACGGCGGCTACGCCGAATACATGAAGCTGCCGGCGGACATGTTCATGAAATACCCGGAAGGTCTGGATTGGAAAAAACACCCGGCCGAATGCGGCGTGCTGACGGATGCCATTGCAACGCCAGTAAAGGTGATCCGCCGCGCGCGGATCGAGCCCGGACACGACGTCGCCGTCATTGGTGCGGGCGGTGGGCTCGGCATACAAATGATTATCGTCGCGAAATGGGCCGGCGCGCGCGTGATCGCCGTCGATGTGCGGCCGGAAAAATTCGAGACGTGTAAAAAAGTCGGCGCGGACGAAACCGTGGATGCCTCAAGCGTCGATGTTACCGAAGCCCTAAAGGAGCTCACCGGCGGCTATGGTGTCGATGCCGCCATCGATTTTGCCGGCACCAAGTCGAGCATGGAAACCGCGCTTGCCGGATTGAACAAAGCCGGGCGTTTGGTGATTCTCGGTGGGGCGGCTTCCGGTATCGAAATTCCGGGCAAGCTGATCAAGTCCGAACGCGAGGTCATGGGTAGCAAATACGCGACCCGGGGGGAAGTGCGCCACGCGCTTGAGCTCGCGGCAAAAGGCGAAGTGTGGCCGCTGGTCAACGAAATTCACCCCCTCGAGGCTGCCGAAGAATTGCATCAACGGCTCGAGCAAGGGCTGGTCACCGGCCGCGCGGCGCTTAAAATCTGCGACTAAACCACAACAAAAAAAGAAGCATCATGCCGGGACAAACCAGTATCGATATTCACGCGCATTTTTATCCCATGCGTTATTTGAAGCTCGTTGCAGAAGAGGGCGGCGCGTTCGGGTTGAGCTGCGATCTCGATCATCCCGGCGGGCCATTGATCGATCTTGCCGGCAAGGCGACCTCTGTCATCGAGGGCCGCTATCACGATATCGACGCGCGGGTCGCGGCGATGGATAAACAAAACCTTGACGTGCATGCGTTATCGTTAACGGCGCCGATGGTGTATTGGGCATCGCCCGATCTCGGCTTGCGGTTATCACAAGCCTATAACGATGGGTGCGTTGAGGCGCACGAAAAATACCCCGACCGGTTCGTCGGCCTCGCCATGCTGCCGATGCAAGCGCCGGACTTAGCAATTCAAGAGCTTGAACGCGCGAAAGACTTGCCCGGCATGCGCGGCGTATATATGTCGACGCACATCGAAGGCAAAGAGTTGTCGGATGAAAGTTTTTTTCCGGTTTATGAGCGTATCGAAGATAGGGGCTGGACGATTTTCCTGCACCCGACCACGGTGGTGGAACCGGCCCGCTTGGCTAAATTTTACCTCACCAACTTCATCGGCAATCCGACCGAATCGGCCATCGCCGCCTCGCATCTCATCTTCGGCGAAGTGCTCGACAGGTTTCCGAGGCTTACGTTTTGTTTGCCCCACGCCGGCGGTACTTTTCCTTATCTCGTCGGGCGCATCACCCACGGCTGGGGCGTGCGGCCCGAGTGCAAACATCTGAAAAACCCGCCGTGGGAATACATCAGAAGATTTTATTACGACACCATCACCCATGCCCATCCGCAGCTCGATTTTTTGATCGAATTGGTCGGGGCGGACCGGGTCGTCCTGGGCAGCGATTTCTGCTTCGACATGTCCTACGAGCAGCCGGTGCAGTTCGTCAAAGAGCACCCGAATTTGAGCGCCGAGGACCGCAATTTGATTCTGGGCGGCAATGCCGCTCGATTGCTGGGGCTTTGAGGCACGCT